>JAFUCO010000050.1 GCA_017459635.1 Blautia sp.
ACCTCAGGAATATGCTGAGCTGGGAGGTGTGACGATGAGCCGTAAGCCTCCTAAAAAATCGGACATGGGCAAGTCCTGGATGAAGCCCCGTCGTGATTCCCGGCAGATGATCTCTCCGGAATATCATCTGATCGTTTCCGAGGGGACGAAAACCGAACCGAAGTATTTCGAGAAAATCAAAGAGACGATTGATGCCAAGTACCGGGATCGCATCCATCTGGATATCTCGGGTAAAGGCGACAACACGGTAAACCTCTTTAACCGGGCGGTGAAAGACGTAGCCTGGAGCAACAACGTTTATAAGCATGTCTGGCTGGTCTTTGACAAGGACGATTTCCCGCCTGAGCACTTTGACCGTACTGCAGAGCTATGTGCCGCAGAAAGCACAGACGAAACCAGGTATCATCCTATATGGTCCAACCAGTGCATCGAGTTATGGTTTCTGCTCCATTTCATGTTCCTGCAGGCGGACCTCCATCGGGATGAATACTGGCCGAAACTTACCGAAAGCCTGAAGTCAAAAAACCTTGGAACCTATTATAAAAACCGGACGGATATGTTTGATGTCCTCCGGCCTTACATGGATGATGCGATCCGGAACGCAAAGATGTTGGAAGAGATTAATACGGGAAAGACACCCAGCAGATCCACTCCAGGAACGATGATCCATCATCTGATCGAAACTCTGAAGCCATATCTGTAATCAAATCAATTCATCTCATCGCCTTACTTTCTCGCTCTTGATCCCAAATGATAAGAGCGAGAAAGTAAGCATCAATAGATCAGCCAAACAGTCCGGACAGCAGGGGAACCAGCGTCGTGCCGATCAGGGCAACGCCGCCTCCTGCCATCAGCTGCTTCATTCCCTGCGACTTCGCGCCGGGGTTGTCGTTGCCGTAACCTTCCAGCAGGTTAATGGCTCCCCAGATACCGAGACCTGCGCCAAGGGCTACGACCAGGGTCTGTAAAACGGTGATTGCGCTGTTGAAAAATGCCATATAGGGCCTCCTTCTTTTTCAGCCTTTTCGGCTGGACTTTGTTTTGCTGCATTTGCAGCCTGTTGCCGTCCGGATCGTTCCGCCGCGGAAAGCCTTATCTTTCTTATCTCTTGCCAGCACGGCTTGCTTTCCGGCAGATCCGAAATCCGGGCATGAAAAAAGCCCTCTGCTATATCATCAAGTGTGCTTATAGCAAAGGACTTCATTTCTATCGTCATTATTCCGTTGTCCTGTAAATCCTATGACTCCATCGGTGTGTCCTCCTGATTCTGTTTGTTATCCGGCATCCACAACATCAAACTGCTCATTGGCTTTCAGCTTCAGTCTGTGGTCGAGGTACTTCTCAATATCAAAAGTGAACCTCTTATCATAATCTGCCGTGTATTTATAATTCGGATGCTGGGTCAGGTCATATTTGTCCGAGAGGAAGGGCCTGACGCCGCGCAGCTGCAGGATGCATTTGCCGCCGTTCATGACCTGAAGTTCATCTACGGATAAAAGATCGTGGCCCAATTTCTGATAATTCAAGGAATGGGACTGCTCCCGTCCCCGGCTCTCCCCGGTATTGTAGGTGTCGATGGTCTCCTTGCCGAGTGCCTGGTTGAGATCTTTCAACG
>JAFUCO010000051.1 GCA_017459635.1 Blautia sp.
CTCTGCCAGAGGCCGCGGTTCCGTACATATGGTCAGTCCTCCCCCTACAGCGTCCGACTCGCCAAAATCTTTTCGATACCATAGTACCAAAAATTCCAATCTATAACACTAACTAAATGACATTGGGACGGTTCTCTGTCTGATTTCATTCCAGTTTTTTCATCTCTTTGAGGATTTCTCTGGTTGATTTTTTATGTATGCCGGTGTTTGCCGGTTCGGGTTCTGCATCCTCCGATGGGAGGTATTTTTTTATGTCTGAGTAGAGGAGTTCTGACACGAGCATTGTTATGAGGCCTGCTCCTATGACGACCCACAGGAAGCCGTATAGCGGACGGTTTCGCACATCAAGGATGGTTACTGCTATGGGGATTATGAAGAATGCCGCGGCGGGTATCACTTTCCAGGGTTTTCTGGCCGCGAAGAAGAAGGCGTTTCTCAGAAGGTGAGGCAGGGTGTCTTCAAAGGCTGCCATTACAGGATACAGATATATCGCTTCTATTATCAGGAAGAAAAGCAGGGCGTAGCAGGCATACTTGAATGTATCCCATATTCCGTCTGCGTAGATGCAGAATCTGATGTCCAGGATGAGAACAGCGGCGATCCCGCCAAAGAGCAGTGTACTCAAAAGCCCCTGCTTCAGATTCATCCTAAAGCCCTTGAAGAAGGTAGTAAACGGGTTCAGCGAATCGTCCTTATGGAGCGTTTCGAGCATCACATAATAAAGGGCGGCCATGGCCGGGCCTATGGTGATCACAGGCAGTGTAAAGATCACAAACATCAGGTTTGCGCCGATCATTATCCATATTCTTCCTATTATTCTTCCGAATGTGCTGTCATTACTGAAAAATCCGCCGATCAGCTTACCCATTGTCTGTACTTCCCTCCTCTTCTGAAAACAGGAAATCAAGAAAAGTTTCTACGCTTTCAATACGGTCAGTGTAAGCGCTTATCCCAAGAGCGCAGTCCTCTTCATAAAGATGATATTTTGTGCAGAGAAGACTGTCCGACACGTCTATTCCCACAGGAACCGACTCTTCACTGTACTCCTCATCATAGGGAATGCAGGTTATGATGCGGTCACTGTATTTTTTCATCAGATCAGCGCATTTCTCATCACTCAGATCCAGGAGCCTTCCGCTGCTGCCTATCCCTTTGAGCGCCTCAGTACCCATCACCACAGTGTCCAGGTCGCCCGATTCTACCAGAGCCACAAATGCCTGGTAATAGCTGTTGTTCGTACCTCCGCTGACCGTCGGGTCGAAGAAGGTTCTGGAATTCATCTCCACCTTTTTCTGCGTTGTGTCAAAATCCGCATAATCCACGAAATCGTACCAGAGGTCGGATTCATTGCCGCCGTTCTCCATGGTGTTTGCGAACATGCCGTAAAACCAGAAGTCCTTTATGGAAAAGAACATACGATGAATGAAAAAGACGATCAGAATAACAGCAGTCAGTATCCCGGCTATGTAGAGCCAGTAGTAAGTTAGTATATAGCTTATCTTCTGTCTGACAGACATATCCCTCATCTTCTCTTTTTCAGCCTGCAGCCAGTGCTGCATGCGTCCTCCTGAACCGCTCATACGGTAAGTCCTCCATGTTTTCCCTGCCGGCGTTTTACGGCAGATTCTCCATCCTGCTCCTATCGTATCGACAATGACAGCCAGATACTTGAAGAGCCTGTATGCATGTTTATCTCACTGCAGGTATCACACAGGGCCTGTATCTTTCTGTGTTGATCTTCTGGTACTCCCATGTCATGTGCGAACACTAAGGCAGGGGCAAGAGCAACCGCCCTCACCCCTGCCAACAGTGACATTATTTATATCTGCCCGGCTCTGCCGGTCTTAAGTCTGCTTCAATCAGAGCTTTCCGCCTGATGTAGCGATACCTTCGACGAACTGCTTCTGGAAGATCACGTAGATGATGATCATAGGCAGAACCGCGAGTGTAGCTGCAGCCATCATGGTCGGGTACTCGCTGCCGTACTGGCCCTGCATCTTGGCAAGACCTGCGGACAGTGTCGTTGTGCTGGCGTTTGTACAAACGATCATCGGCCACATCAGATCCTTGAAAGCAAACACTGCGGTAAAGATACCGAGTGATACCATCGAGCTCTTGGTAAGCGGCATCATGATATGAAGGAATCTGCCGGGTACCGAACAGCCATCGATGTTCGCGGCTTCCTCCAGGTCCATCGGAAGTCCTTCGTAACCCGTCTTAAGCAGGTATGTACCGAAGGCTGTGACAAGACCTGGGAATACAAGGCCGAACGTCGTGTTCAGCATGTTCATCTTCGAAACCATCAGGTACTGCGGGATGATGAAGATCTGTCCCGGAACCATCATCTGGATAAGGACCAGTGTAAACAGCACTTTCTTTCCCGGGAATTTCAGGCGGCCAAAAGCGTAGCCGGCCATCGTCGCGGTAAGGCATGCGCACACAACGCGGAAGAAGATCATAAGAATAGTATTCTTATAAAGGATAACAAAGTTGTAGCTCTTCCAGACAGTTGCGAAGTTTTCCCAATGCCAGCCGTTGTGTGGGAAAATGTAGAACGGATTCACCGAGATGGATTCCTGGTTCGTCTTGAGTGCGGTCAGGATCATCCATGCGAAGGGAACCAGCATGATAAATGCCATTATGATAAGAACGATCTGTGTCAGGATCTTTGCTCTCCTGGCGCTTGCTTCAGCACTTTTCATCTATTGTCCCCCCTCTCAGTTATGATAGACAACTTTCTTTTCAACCTGCTGCAGTACGAACGTGATTATCATGATAAAGGCAAGCAGCACCATGACAAGCGTGGCACCATAGCCTTTGTTTCCGTTCGTAAACGCATACTGGTAGAAAAGATAGACTATAGACTGCACATTCTTGAGAGCCACGTTCGTCTTGTCCATGACCATGAACATCAGGTCGAACACTGTGAGCGCGCCGATGATTCTTGTCTGAACGATGAAGAAGGTGGTCGGCGAAAGCAGCGGAACCGTGATCGAGAAGAACTGGCGGAAGCCGTTCGCTCCGTCGATCGATGCTGCTTCGTAGTAATCCCCCGGAATCTCCTGCAGACCTCCGATGAAAAGCACCATGTTATAACCGATGATAGACCATACACCGATTATACCGATGGATATCCATGCTATCCTCTTGTCGGAAATCCATGCAACATTTGTATGGAAGACATTGTTCAGCAGACCAAACTGTGTATTGTAGAGCCATTTCCATACCATAGCAACAGCTGCAGGGGCGCAGACCATAGGCAGGAAGAAGATTGTACGGTATACTGACCTTCCGGCGATCTTCTTATTAAGAAGAACAGCAAGGATAAGAGCAATGATGATTCCGAAAGGAACCTCAATGAGTGCGTATTTGATGGTATTCCACAGCGACTGCCAGGTCTCGGTCGCGGTGAGCACCTTCTGATAGTTGGCAAGACCTACAAATGTATTGCCCCGGCCGAAGTCGCCTGTCTTGCAGAAGGACTGGTAAACTGTGTTGAAGATCGGATAAAAGTTAAGAATAATAAGACCGATCATGGTCGGAGCCACAAAAAGCAGTCCCCATTTTGCTTCTGATTTCTCCTTGGGAGACATATGTTTTTTCAAACTTTTGTCCCTCCTCTCCCATTATAAACTGAATCTCATATAGAATCGCAGCAGCAAGCCAAAAGTCCGGTTCTACGGACTTATGCCCGGGCTTCGCGCCAGATAAACATGCGCGTTTCCCATCTAAGCCATGGCATCCTGCAGATCCGTTAACAGTTACGCGAAAGCAGACATCTGCCTCGTCTATGATTTTTAAATCCTGTCCGGAACAGTTCATGTTCCGGGCAGGATCTTAAAAACATCAGTTACTCAGTATTTAACTGTCTGCCTTCTGTTCAACTTGAACAATTACGCGGATCACTCGTTAGCGATAGCGTCCTCGATGATCATCTGTGCAGCATCGCATGCGCTTGCCATCAGATCAGGATCGGACGGATTCTGCCACGGATCAAGGAATGCGCCTGCCTGCTGAAGAGCATCTTCCCATACGGTTGTATTTCTGGTGTACGGTCTGAAGTAAAGCTGTGCTTCATCCTCTGCCTTTGTGAATGCAGAAACATCCATTCCCGGGAATGCGTTTGCGAATTCTTCGGAAACACCCTTCATACCTGCCATCGTAACGCCAAGCTCAGCCTGCTCCTTCTGTCCCTGCTCAGCGCAGAAATAGGAGATAAGGCTGTAAGCAGCAGCGGGATCAGCTACCTGATAGGAAGCAGCCCAGCCAAGTCCGTTGTAGCAGCTCCAGCGCTCGCCTTCGTCGCAGGTGCCGTTCTCGTTAACATCGCCGTAAGGAATAAGAGCCCATGCATAGTCTGCAGAGTTCTCTGCTTTGTAGAAGCTGTTGATCATCCAGGAGCCCTGTGTGATCATACCAACAAGTCCTGACTGGAACAGGGAGTCTGTGCCTGTCTCGGCAACTGTTGTCTGCGGAGCAGCAACTTCAAGGATCTTACGCATCATTTCCATGCCGGCCTTGGCTTCGTCAGATCCGATGGTGGTTCCCTTGTGATCCTCTGTGATGATCTGTCCGCCGTAGTCATATACCAGGTTGTACCAGCCGTCCTGGTTGTTGGAGGTGTTGATGGCATATCCGTAAACACCGTCATCCTTGCCGGCTTCGGTGATAGCGGTAGCTGCAGCAAGGACGTCATCCCAGCTCCAGTCATCTGTCGGATAGTCTACGCCATACTTGTCAAAGATAGCTTTGTTGTAAAGAAGAGCTATTGTATCATGATCCTTCGGAAGCGCATACTGCACGCCGTCTGATTTGTAGAGGTTTACGATTCCGTCATAGTAGTTTTCAAGATCGATCGCATCATCCTCAGCGATGAAATCGTCAAGCGGGTAGATCAGGTCATTTTCCATGTACATCTGTGCAGTGTTGGAGTGCATCCAGAATACATCCGGCATCTGTCCGCCTGATGCGCCTGCCTCAAGCAGTGTCCAGTAGTTGTCCCAGTCAACAACATTGATCGTAACCTTAACACCGGATTCTGCGGACCACTCGTCAGCGATCTGCTGAAGTCCGGCAAGCTGATTGTTGTCCCAGATGTTTACCTGCAGCTCATCTACGTCATAAGCCTGAGCGGTCATCGGGAGTGCCATCATCATTCCTGCTGCCAGAACACCCATTAACACTTTCTTCATAATACGTATCCTCCTTATAAGATGGGATTGGTAAAGTCAATAAATATTATACTTGTAAAAGCCGTTTTATTGTATGGATTAATGTATTCTGCGTATGGATAAATGATGTTAAAAAAGGAATGCTGTTGTCGTTTCCCTGATAACAGCATTCCATTTTGTGTAATTTGTACAAATTCATAAAAAGCCTGAGTCCCCGGCATCCATGTCAACAGCCGCTTTTCAAAGCGGATGCTCACTTACATAACTCCCCTTTGTCTCTCCGGCTATCACTACGACCTTCTGTTCACGGAAAGCTGTAGGGCTCATTCCATAGTAATTGTGAAAGCTTTTGGAGAAGGACAGAACATCAGTATAACCCAGCTCCTCAGCAACTGTGCTTACCGGACTTTGAGTAGAACGCAGCAGATCCCCTGCGCGTTCCATGCGGAAGCGCCGCTGGAAGTCCTGCGGAGAGATCCCCATCTCCTTTTTGAATATCCTGGTAAGATATCCCCGGCTGATCCCTATCGAAGCCGCAACGTCACTGACCTTTATCTGCGGCCTGTCCGAATTGATCAGCAGGTTGACCGCAGCACGTATATACAGCTTTTCATCACCCTCGTCCTTTTCCGCAGCCATATGCTCCCGCCCGTCTTCATCTGTCAGGAGTCCCATCAACAGATACATATATCCCGTCCGCAGCAGGTCGTTGACATAGGTCAGTTCGCAGCAGGAAAGAAGTTTTTCAGTTACATCGAACACCCGCTCCTTATTCCTGCATGTAATTACCGGATCCGACTTCGAAAAACCCGCCCTGTCAACAAGCTCTTCCGCCATCAGCCCGTGAAAGCCTACCCACATATAATTCCAGGGATCATAATTGTCGGCCTGATAAGTCGTTTCCTCTCCGGGATAAATGATAAACGCCTGTCCTTCCGATACATCGTACACAGAACCGTTTTTCATCAGACGGCCCTTTCCCTTCCGGATCATATGTATGACATAGCTGGTCCTTATGAAGGGGCCGAAGGTATAACCGCTTTCACACTGCTCCGAGCCAAAATAGTTTAGATTGACAGGGCTGACTCCCGGCATTCGCTGTATCTCCTGCAGGTTCTCCATCGCATGGAAACGCTCCGAATCGGTAAGCCCGACATTTTTTTCTTTCTTTTTATCCATCAGACATATAACAGAGGCTCTGTCCCTGCTCCTTGAGTTTCCATCATAGGGACTTGTCCCATTCATTACTCTAACTTTCTTTTTGCAATATTGACCAGATGGAAATGGTAGAGTCTTAATAATTATATGTATAAATAGTTTAGAAAAGTATGGATTAGTGTGCATCAGATATGGACAAATGATGAAAAAATGGGAATGCTGACCTTCTTTCGAAATTATAGCATTCCCATTTTTTGCCTGGTGAATCATGTTCGTACGCCCTCAGCAGCAAGTGCTTCGGGCTGTTTTGAACAGTTTCATTATAAGTTTATATCATCTTCAGCCCTGAGCATAAAAAGCTGTGAGAAGAAGTCGGACGGCGGAAGGATGTTATCTCCGGTTTTTCCCGATGTTCCATCACTCACGATGAGGCCTGTGCTCATAAGCTCGTCTCCATAATAGGCCTCTCCGTCATTTACCCTGTAGCACATGTCCGGGTCGAGGCCCTGGATCTTTATCCTTGAGAAATGATAGTTTACACGGCTCAGAGTCCTGTAGAACCCGACCAGCGCTTCTTTCTTATCATCGCTCACGACCATCCATGCGGATTCATTGTGCTTGAACGGCGAACGCAGGCGGTAGAAGGTTCCGTACTGGATCAGCCTCCGGTACTCCTTCATGAACCTGGTGTATTCCTTTACCTGCTCCTGCTCTTCTTCCGAAAGCCTGTTGAGGTCAAGCTCATACCCGAAGGTACCGAAGAAAGCCACGTCCGCTCTGGTCTTTAATGGAGTGATACGCGCCACCTGATGGTTCGGAACTGCAGACACATGGCTGCCCATGCAGGAAACCGGGTAGCAGAAGGAGGTACCGTACTGTATCTTGACTCTCTCCATAGCATCCGTGTCATCGCTGGTCCAGGCCTGCGGCGCATAGTACAGCATGCCCGGGTCAAACCTGGCACCGCCGCCCGCGCAGGATTCAAACAGGATGTCCGGGAACTCCTGGATCAGTCTCTCATAAAGGTCATATACACCAAGAATATAGCGATGATACACTTCTCCCTGTCTGTCAGCCGGAAGCGCCTCACTGTAGCATTCGGTTATACTCCGGTTCATATCCCATTTGATATAGGACACCTTAGATTCACGGAGTATCTTTGCAAGCATTCCATGGATGTGGTCAACAACCTCAGGTCTTGAGAAGTCAAGCACCAGCTGGTTGCGGGAGAGCGACGGCTTTCTTCCCGGCACATGCAGGCACCAGTCCGGATGTGCCCTGTAAAGATCAGAATCCGGATTGACCATCTCGGGCTCAATCCAAAGTCCGAACTTCATGCCAAGATCCTCAACCTTACGGGAAAGACCGGCAATTCCGTCCGGGAGCAGCTCATAGGCCGGAACCCAGTCACCAAGGCCGGCATCGTCATTCCGCCTGGCCCCGAACCATCCGTCATCAAGGACAAACAGCTCTACGCCGCATTCTTTGGCCTTCGAAGCGATCTTCAGCAGCTTCTCCTCATTAAAGTCGAAGTAAGTTGCCTCCCAGTTGTTGATAAGGATCGGGCGTTCCCGGTCTCTCCACGGACCCCTGGCAAGTCTTTCCCTGTAAAGCTTATGATAAATCTGGCTGAGCTTATTTAAGCCGCCGTTCGTATAAACCATCACCGCTTCCGGAGTCTGGAAGGATTCGCCTGTGTCAAGCTTCCACGAAAACCAGGTGGGATTGATCCCGGCCAGTATCCTCGTAACGCGATAAGGGTCGACCTGGGCGCTGATGCGGAAGTTACCGCTGTAAACAAATGAAAATCCTATCGCTTCTCCTGCCGATTCATCGGTATTCGGGCGCTTAAGGATGACAAACGGGTTCTGCTGATGTGAGGAATGACCCCTAAGGCTCTCGATCTGGATGATCCCGGTGTCAAGCCTTCTGGAAAGCGGGTGACGCTCCCTGGCCCATGATCCGGAGAACTGTATCCACTCATAGTTGCTGTCCGGCAGGTCAAGGCACAGGCTCATGGCTCTGGTGAGCTGCATTGCGCTGCCCGAACGGTTGGTGATCTTCGCTGACCTGGCGATAATGCCCTCGTCCTCAAAAATGGTATACAGAAGAGTAAGCTCAGCGCCACATGCCGGATCCTCAAGAATTATCGACAGTGTCATCGCTTCATCGTCACTTTCCGTGTAGACGGCCGGGAGACCCGGAAGTGACGGCTTGCCTGCCGATATGCTGTGCGAGCTGTACTTGAAACGGCACAGCCTGCTGCCGTTCTCCTGCATGATCTCAACCGCGCCCTGCCTGAAATCCCCCGTTCCGAAGGAAGGATATTCCTGCTTTATATGTTCGGGAGAATAGCCATACTCTCCATCCTGCGGGAAAGCGCTGTGGGATCTCACCGCACCTTCCAGCAGATGGCTGAAATCCTCTCTGTCATGGATCTTCTTTCCGAAATAAAGCTGTGCGAGGGTACCCGTCTTCAGCACACACATGATATAACTGATCTTGTCGTTCTGAAGATGGAACGTTCTGGTTCTCTCGTGATAATTAATAAACATTACGCCCTCCTGAATAAAAAAATAATAAAAGGATGAAATCTATCAGAACAGGGGAACCTTTTTCATGAACTCCCTGCTGCTCCCTGTGCGGTTTCCTTCATAATAATATACATACTCATTATATGGAAGCCCCGCCGCGTTCCTGTGCGGCACGCGTATGACATCGATCCGGTCTGCTGTTATACCTTCCGGAACAGTGATATAAGGCGTTCCCGTTGTAAAGCCCGGGAAGGTAAGCGGTTTTGCTCCTGCCAGATTACGGAACTGGTCAGAAATACTGTAATTTCCATGCAGTTTGTCCATGACGCTTCCCATATAAAGCCTTTTGAAATTGCCGAACGCATAATCGAGAAGCGCCGCCGTGTCAGAATAAGCGACCGTGTTTCCGGGGCAGTTCAGCACGACCACGCCCAAGCTCAGCTGGCCTCGCCGCGCATAAGTCACAAGCGTATTGCCCGCCGCCATTGTGTATCCGGTCTTGCCCCCAAGCACTCCGTCATAGGCGTAGTCTTTTCCCTCCATCATCTTGTGATGGTTGGACATGTACCTTGTCTCGGGCTGTTTATTGGTCGGAGGAATGTCGTAGCTTGATGTTGTAACGTAATGCCTGAACCTTGGATTCTGCCAGCAGGCGCGAAGTATCTTTGCCATGTCTCCAGCAGTAGTATAATGATTCTCGTCAGGCAGTCCGTTGGGGTTGTTGAAATGAGTATGCGTACACCCCATTTTTACAGCCCGCTCATTCATAAGCTCGATGAACTTCTTCTCACTTCCGCTCACCAGCTCGCCAAGCATAAGCGCCATCTCATTGGCCGATTCCAGCATAAGTGCCATAATGGCCTGTTCCACCGTAAATACCTCATCGGTATCGGCATATATGCTTGAACTCCCGCTCTCAATTCCGAATGCGGCCGACTGCGTCATGGTAAAGGACATTTCGGGATCAAGGTTTTCCACTGCCAGCAGGCAGGTAAGTATCTTTGTTATGCTTGCCGGATAAAGGACCGTATCGGCATTTTTTGAATAAAGTATCCCCCCGTTCGCGAGGTCGATCACCACCGCTGCCTGCGCCTCGACAGAAGGGCCGGCCGGCCACAGGTTAAGCGCGTCCGTCTGAGCCGCCTCATAATAATGGGCTCCGTGCGGGTCGGGCGTCGGGGTCGGTGTAACCGTCTCGGCGTACACAGCCGGGGCAAGCACCTCAAGTGTCAGCACACATAACGCCAGAATAAGAGCGGACAGACGTCCGCCTTTTCTTCTTTTTACATTCATCTGTTAACCTTCCTTCAATTTTACCTGCCTCATGCCAGGCTATCCGGGACTGCAGCCCTTCAGTTTTGCCTTCCACATGCCAGGCTGCCTGTCACTGCAGCCCTTCAGTTTTGCTTTCCCTATGCCAGGCTGCATGTGACTGCAGCCCTTTAGTTTTGCCTGCTTAATGCCAGGCTTTCCGGGACTGCAGCGTATTCCTGTTGTCCCCCATACCTTTATTTAATGACTTTCCTGAGCCTGTCAGTAATATTTTCTGCTGTTTTCGGCCCGATCCCCTTGATATTTTTGTACCAGTGCGGATCCGGGATCCTGCTGCTGAGATCCGAAAGCGTGATTATCCCCGCCTTCAGAAGCGCATCAGAAACCCTGAACGGAAGGCCGAGCCTCAGGCAGAAGTCATTCATTCCGACAGGCTTTTCTTTATCTTTTTCTGAAGAAACAACGGCTGCAGCATGGGACGGAAATCCCCGGCTCACAAGGAGTCCCGGCAGGCATTCGCTGTACCCTTTCAGGTACCACTCCGCAATACGGGGCCAGCGGAGCTTTCCGAGCGCTTTTGAATGATATGTGCCCACAGTGCCGGCAGCCCGGTTCATCGCCTTGCCTATCTCCTCATTTTTCATATGAGAAACATATTTAAGCTCTATAACCTTCTGCTGCTTGTCCTTAAGCTGGGCAATCGCGACAAGAAGGCCGCTTTTCTGATCCTCGTTAAGTGTCCCCGGAGTAATGCCCTCAACCTTCAGCGCTTTGATCAGGTTGTCCGGAAACGGGATGCTCTCCTTGTCACGGGCATCCGATCCCGCCTTTATGCCGAGCAGTTTTCGCATGTGCGCATGATCGGCATCCGGGTACAGCTCTTTCATATGGGAAAATATCTTTTCTCCGGATAACACAGGTTCCTCAGAATACCGGCTCGTCACATGCTCCCTTTCCCAAAGGTGCTCCGGCGTGCAGTATACCGCAATGCCCCAGCCGTATTCCTCACCGTTTTTGTTTTTCCTCCGGCGGAAATCGCGGATTAGCAGGTAGGTCTGCATCTGAAGGCGCGTGATCTCTCCTTCAAAATTCTTCTCCCTGTTTCTTCCAAAGCCCGCTTCTTCTTTTATCTGGAAAGAAAAAAGCTCCCTTCCCTCATTCTCTTCCATAAAAAGATCCATGATCTTTTTGCTGCGTATACCGGCCAGCTCGTCGTCCCAGAGAGAATCAAAATCATAGCCGTCACGGCGGTAATTAGCGAAATACGGAAACCACTCTTTTGAGATGAAGCCTGCTCTTTTGTCAAAGAATTTGCCATAGGCCACCTTTCCCCGGGAAGCGATGATCTTTCTCCATTCCCAGGGATCAATGGCAGGGTCGCCTGTCCACCAGCCCTCCGACGCAGCATGCTCCTCGGCCGAAAAGCCGGGGATATCATTCGCGAACAGCGGCAGAAAGCCGACCCTGTTCACGTATTCCTCAAGCTCCTCTGCACTGTGGATGCAGTCCGGATCATCGGGAGCAAGCCCCCGCATTACCCACCTATCCTGTTCAGACATATATTTACCTGCTCTCCTCGAGCATCCGCATCTTCATATTGTAATAGTCTACCGACATATCCAGATAATGTCTGTGCGGATTTTCAAATCTCTGTTCCTCTTCCCAGATCTCGCTCTGAAGCTGTCTTTTTACATAAGCCGCTATCTCGGTAGTCGGCACCGGGTCGCACACGCGTTCACCGTTAATAATGACCGGTGTCTGTAGTTTGCGGGCTGTACAGTTCACAAAGGTACGCTTTTTCCAGGGGCTCTCAGGATCTACAAAACGGTAAGGCTTTGAAAGATCCACTTCCTCCCCGGAATTGACGAGAAGATCTGCCACAGCATGTCCTGTGTCATTAAATATCCTGTATACATCCTTAAGGCCAGGGTTCGTTATCTTTGCCACGGTCTCTGAGATCTTGATCCTGGGCTCCATCACGCCGTTCTCCTCCACGGCGCTGAGCTTGTAAACAGCTCCGAACACCGGCTCCGAGCGCGATGTGATCAGTCTTTCACCGACTCCGAAGGAATCGACCTTTCCGCCCTGGCTAAGGATCGAAGTGATGGTAAACTCATCCAGGCTGTTGGAGATGATGATCCTGGCGTCCATGAAGCCCGCTTCATCCAGCATCTTCCTGGTCTTTCTGGTCAGATACGCAAGGTCGCCGCTGTCAATACGTATGCCGAAGTTTTTGGAATGGATTCCTTTTTCCTCCATCTCGCGGAACACTTTTATGGCATTCGGGACCCCTGTTCCCAGAACATCATAGGTGTCCACCAGCAGGATGCAGTTGTCCGGATATACCTCGGCAAATTTGCGGAAAGCAGTAAGCTCATCCTTATAGTACATGACCCAGCTGTGGGCCATCGTGCCGCCTACCGGAATGCCGAAATACTGTCCGGCCGAGACCGTCGCGGTGCCGTTGACTCCGCCTATAAAGGCCGCCCTGGCTCCATATATGGCAGCGTCATTGTTGTGAGCCCTTCTGGCTCCGAAATCCGAGACGGCTCTTCCGCCCGCTGCCCTCACTATCCTTCTGGCCTTTGTCGCGATCAGGCTCTGATGGTTTATCTGGGCAAGAAGCTCAGTCTCGACGATCTGTGCCTCAACAAGGTCTGCGACCACCGTGATCACCGGCTCATCCGGATACATTACGGTTCCCTCAGGGAAGGCATAAACATTGCCGTGGAACCTGAAATTCTTAAGATATGTAAGGAAGTCCTCGCCAAACAGGTTGAGGCTCCTCAGGTATTCAATGTCCTCATCCCCGAAGTGCATGCTGGTGATATATTCCACTACCTGCTCAAGTCCCGCAAAAATGGCAAATCCGCCGCCGTCGGGATTTTTGCGGTAGAACACATCAAAGGATACCTTCTTATCCGCATTTTCCTGAAGGAAATAACCGTTTGCCATTGTCAGTTCGTAAAGATCCATCATCATAGTGATGTTGCGTGCGTCACTCTGCGTTCTCATAATAAACCTCTTTTTCTTATGATCAGTCTCAATTCCGGCGCAGCACGCTGTGCTCATGCTGCGAAAAGCGTTCTCCTGCACATTTCCGACATCCACATGTAAAACAGCCATAAACAGCTTTTACTGCTTTAACATTATCAGCCTTCGAGATAGTTCCATACTGCCTGTGAGATCGCCTTGTTCCCGGCAATTCCTGCAGTTTCCGATGCGGTTGAATAGACACAGATCACATAATCAGTTTTAGGCCCGCTCACTATTGCTATGTCGTGCTGGACCTTATCAGTTTCGCCTGTCTTGTTGGCAACTATTGCATTTGCCGGAAGCGCGGCCGGTATCTTCCACCTGCGTTTCTGGCCAAGAAGCAGGTTCATCATCATCTGTGAATATGTGCTGTTTACGCATGTTCCTTTATATATGCGCTCCAGAAGAAGCCCGCAGTCCTTCGCTGATCCGGCATTTGTCCCGCCGTCAGTGATAAAATCGATATTCACCGGCGTCGCTATATGGTGTAGGGCGGTTTTCGTGTACCCGTTCTGTCTAAGATAATCATTAAGGAGCTTCGCGCCGGTGAGGAAATTCCCGCCTCCCGCCATGGTAACTATGGTGTTGAAGGAGTTGTTGTCGCTCTCGGTTATCATGTAGGTCATAAGCGTCTTAAGATTATCGTCATAGGAGAATTTATTCCGGTTCACATAGCCAAACGCGAAGGCCATGGCAAAGGCCTTGATGGTGCTGGCGGGGTACATCTGGACATCGTTGATGGAAAGCCAGTCATCCGTCTTGAGGTTTTTCACATATACCGACCAGGTGCCGCTGAAGCCGGAAATCATCGAGTTCAGGCTGCTTTTTAATCCTGAAAGACTCATCTCGCCCTGAGATATCTTCCGGCCGTCACTGCCGACATATGAACCGTCAGGCACGCGTGTAGAGATAGCCATGGATCCGTCAGCCTGGAAGTAGTATCCGTTCTTCCATGTACTGGTCAGTTTTTTTCCTTCTTTGGTCACATAGTATTTTTTGCCATTGTAGGTTATTATGCCTTCTTTTGTGCAGAGGGCTCCGCCTGACATGAAATAGTACTGACCGTTGAAGGTTATGTTTCCGGCCTTCTGGTTGTTTATGGTCTTGAACTGTGCATACCTGCACAGGCGGCCCAGAGTGTTGAAAAGATAATAGCCGGCCGGCACAGTGGTTCCGCCGATGGTTGCTTTGTTTAAATAACGAACCTTGAAGTAGGGTGTGTCGATCTTGCCCATTTTGTCAACATAATAAATGCCGTCGAAGGTCGTGCCGCTGCATTTAATGTTTTTTAAGGGCACAAGCCCGGAAGCCGTATAGCATATCCGTCCGTTTTTGGCCGCCGCGTAATAATAGCCTTCAAAAACTACGCCATGGACGGTTCTTTTGCTGAACTTGTATACCGTGCGTTTCTGTATCAGCCGTCCCTGGCTGTCAAACACATAGTAGCCAGCAGTCAGGTTTTTCGCATCGCGGATGGCCAGATACTGAAGCCCTGTCAGATATTTCCCGTTTTTGTCCCTCAGCACCCAGGTGTTTTTGGTGTACTGCAGGTATTTTCTGCTGCCGTCATTGAATGTGACACGGTTCGGAGCCGCCTGCACAACTGTGCCGGCAGCAAGCAGCAGCATAAATACAGCCGCGAATACAAGCAGCAGCCTGCGCGCGCTCCCCCGCTGCGCTGCAGCCGGATGCCCTGCCATACATTGCCTTTCATGTGTTTTTTCCTTGTTTAATATCATATTCAAACCCCTTGCCAAAGCCTTCAGTGCAGTCTGCAGAAAAGCGGATTATCCACTGTATCTGCTGTTGTTTTATGTTCACCTATTATATCCCGAAAGGGTTATTACGTCAATGCAAAGTAAGACAGGGGACGGTTCTCTGTCTTATTTAAAATAAGACAGAGAACCGTCCCCTGTCTTGCCCGGCCGCATTTAGAAGCCGCAAGGCGTTTTTGTACAGGATATTTTCCTTATCCCCGGCAGAGATGGCTCTTATTTTCCTGAAATACTCAAGAAATCTGCCCTGCCCTTTCCACGGGCTGTCCGTTGCGAACAGGATCCTGTCTGCCCCGTGTTTCTGTACCATCTGTATGAACATTTCTTCAGGCATATCCATCAGGCAGAATGATGTATCCAAATAAACGTCCTTCCCGCAGAGCTTATCAAGAGACTCCTGTAAGCTGCTGCTTCCGCCCATGTGGGCAAGAATAAATCTGTAAGGCTTCACCTGAGAAAGAACGTTAAGTACCATGTCGGCGGAGCTGCATTTATTGTCAGGATCCAGTGGATCCCATCCTGCATGAGCAAGGACAAAAAGCCCCTGTTCAGACGCCGCATCGATCATTCTGAGAAACCGTAAGTCATCCAGATGGGCATTCTGATAGCAGGGATGTATTTTGATCCCTTTAAAGCCTTCACGGGAGATCAGCGCCATTTTTTCCTTCATATCACTGCAGTCCGGGTGGATCCCGGCAAGAGAGACAAGGCGCGGCGCGTTTTTTTCAGTTATCATATTGTTGATCTTAATACCGAATCTCAGAACTGAATCAAACTGATGCGGATCAGTAAGGACAGGCAAAACAACGCTCAGAGCGACACCACTTTCCCGCATAGACGCCATGAGGCCTGCAGCAGTTCCGTCGGTTTCAGGGATTATACCGCTTTCTGATGAAAGCTTGCGGAGGGCAGCCGAAGCGATCTTATCAGGGAAAATATGTGTGTGAAAATCAATGATCATATACGGTTCTCCTTTATCATGTAAGACAGGGGACGGTTCTCTGTCTTACACAACTCATCGTTTCCCTTTATCCCACACTTCTCCTGCCGCTTTTGGCGGGTGATTTTTCTTTGAGAAGAATATCAGCAGGAACATTGTCAGCACATATGGCAGCATGAGGAAAAGGTCGGAGTAGTTGCTTGGCAGCTCCATGAAGATGCACAGCTGGTACCCGCCCGATTTTGCCAGGCCGAATATCATGCACACTATAGCCGTGGTCCCTATATTCCAGTTTCCGAAGATCATCGCCGCGATAGCCAGATACCCAAAGCCCATATAGATGCTGGGTGAGAAGTTTGCCAGCAAAGAGTAAGCAAAGCATATGCCGCCTATGCCTGACAGTGCTCCGGATATAATTACTGCTGCCCAGCGCGTTTTCTCAACATCCCCTCCGGCAGCGTCGACCGCCTGAGGGTTTTCTCCACAGGCACGCAGTCTCATACCGAACCTGGTTTTGTACATCAGATACCAGAAATATATCGACAGCACAAGTATTATGATCTCAAACGGATACATATTCTTGAAGAGTCCGCCGACCCATGGTATCTTTGAAAGAAACGGAATTGAAAAACGGCTTGAAACTCCAAGTATGAACTTGTTTGACAGAGTGCCGTTTATCACAGTATTTGCCGAGCTTGTGCAGAAGGACGTAAGCGCCACAGCCAGAATGTTTACAACCACGCCGCTTATTACCTGGTTCGCGCGGAACCTGATGCAAAGCAGCGCATGCAGGCACGCGTAGATCCCGCCGCCGATTGCAGCCCCGGCCATGGCAATATAGATTATGGCCTGTGATCCTTCACCCATCACGCGCATCAGCAGTATTGCAATAAGCGATCCGAAAAATGCCCCGAACCCCTGAAAGCCTTCTATCGCCAGGTTTGTGACGCCGCTCTTTTCCGAGTAGATCGCGCCTATCGCCATGATCAGCAGCGGCATCGCGAAGGAAAGACCGTCTGTAAAAACTTTTGTCATTTCTTTTCCTCCTTATCATCTGCCGCCCTCTGCAGCACCATGTGAGCGCGCATCTTCATATAAGTCCCACAGGATGCATACAGCAGCAGAATGCCTGTGATCAGAGAAGCGATCTCCTTTGCCACGTTCACCATCGAGCTCATATAGTTTGCCCCCTGCTGGAAGATGGTCACGATGATCGCCGCGAAGATCGACCCGACCGGTGATGAATTCCCAAGAAGCGCAACTGAAATCGAATCATAACCCATTCCCACCAGAGTCTTAGGAATTATCGTGTTGGTATAGCCAAGGTAATAGGTCACGCCGGCAAGCCCTGCCAGTACGCCCGAGAAAGCCATTGAAAGCACTATCCTGCTCCCGACACTTATCCCGGAATACATAGCGCAGCTGCGGTTCTGCCCGACAGCCTTAAGCTCAAATCCGAAAACCGTCCTGTCAAATACGAACTGGACCACCAGAGCCATAACAACCGCAATAACTATTCCAAAAGGTATTTTACAGTTCACTCCGGCTATCGGCACATTGGTAAGTGTCAGCCTGGATGCCGGAGAACATACCCGGCTTGTCCTTGTAAGCATGTCTACATAATAATTGTTGATAAAAAACCCGGTTATATAACTTATTATATAATTGATCATTATGGTGGAAACCACCTCATGGATATTGAACTGGTACTTCAGAAATCCGACCAGCGCCCCGGTAAGCCCTCCCGCCAGAATCCCGACCGCAAGGACCAGAGGCCTTGCTGCCGCCGCCGGAAGATGAGAATATCCAACAAAAACCGTTGCCGTAAATCCGGATATCAGCATCTGTCCGGCAATACCGATGTTGAAAAGTCCCGCCTTAAAACCGACTATAAATGCCAGCGAAGCAAGCAGCATCGGAGCCAGATAATTCATGAAGTCCGAAAGATCAGACAGCATCCCGCTGCCCCCGCCGTAATTTGCCTTTGGAAGCATTCCGCAGCCCTGAAGAAAGCTTGCAAATGCAACCAGAGGATTTTTCCCCATAAGCAGCAGCATGACCCCTGCAGTAATGATAGTCATCAGAACTGCCAGCACCGACACCCATACGGATGCATGCCTGCCGTCAAGCAGATGTGCCAGAAAATGCTTTTTGCTCTTCATGCATCCTTCACCCCCATCATATATCTTCCAACATCATGTGATGTCATGGTGTCCGCCGGAGCGGTCTTAAGCAGCTGTCCGTTATATATCACACCGATAGTGTCGGCAAGCTCCATGATCTCGTCCAGTTCAAGCGAAATAAGCAGTATCGCCGCGCCCCGGTCCCTCTCGGAAAGGATCTGCTTATGTATCATCTCAATGGCGCCGATGTCCAGTCCCCTTGTGGGCTGTACAAAGATAATGAGCTTTGTGTGCTCCTCTATCTCCCTGCCAACAATGGCTTTCTGCTGATTTCCGCCCGACATAGAACGCACCGTGGTCATCCCTCCAAGGCTGCTTCTGATGTCATATTTTTCGATCAGCTCATCCGCATAACTGCGAAAACGGTCGAAAGAAAGGATACCCTTCCCGGAGAATGGTTCCTTATAGTATTTTCGCAGCGCCAGATTGTCCTGCAGTGTAAAATCCATGATAAGGCCGGTCCCGTGACGATCCTCAGGTATATATGTGATCCCGGCCTCTGTCCTCTCTCTTATCGATGAACCTGTGATATCCTGACCAGAGATAAGAATCTTTCCCGAGCTGGCCCTTATCATGCCGGCGACCGCGTCCGCTATCTCAGTCTGCCCGTTCCCGGAAACCCCGGCAATGGCAAAGATCTCTCCGCTTCTCACAGAAAAGCTCACATTCTTTACCGTCTCAAAGCCGTGTTCATTCTTCACCGTAAGGCCGGATACGGAAAGAACCGTCTCTCCGAATCCGGCCGGGCTTTTATATGGGTTAAAATCCACCTCGCGTCCGACCATCATGTTGGCCATCTCCTGTACTGACGCTGACGCAACATCAAGAATGTCAACAAGCTTTCCCCTGAGCAGTATGGCGCACCTGTCTGCAATCCTTTTGATCTCTTCTATCTTGTGTGTGATCAGGATGATCGTCTTACCGTTGTTTCTGAGCTCGTCAATTATCTTCAGCAGATAATCGATCTCCTGTGGCGTAAGGACTGCGGTAGGCTCATCGAATATCATTATCTCCGCTTTTCTGTACAGCATCTTCAGGATCTCGACCCTCTGCCGCACCGACACAGGCACATCCTCTATCCTGTCTGTCGGGTTGACCTCCAGATGATACTTCTGTGAAAGTTCACTGATCTCGCGGTTTGCTTCCCTCATATCCACCCAGGGAATAAATCCCAGTTTTTTCTTAACAGGTTCCATTCCAAGGACGATGTTCTCAGCGATAGTATAATTATCCACAAGCTTGAAGTGCTGGTGCACCATTCCAATACTGTGCGCAGCGGCATCATTTGAGGAATGAAATACAACCGGCTTCCCGTTCACCAGTATCTCACCCCGGTCCGGCTCATACATCCCGAAAAGCATGCTCATAAGCGTTGATTTTCCTGCGCCGTTCTCCCCCAGGAGGGCAAACACCTCACCCTTCTTAACCGAAATTGAAACATCATCATTCGCGATTATGCCCGGAAAGCGCTTTGTGATGTGACGCATTTCTACTACATAGTCAGCCATAATTATTACCTCTGTAAGACAGGGGACGGTTCTCTGTCTTAAATAAGACAGAGAACCATCCCCTGTCTTAAAAATTTCGGGGCTGTGAAAAATGATTTTCACAGCCCCCTTTATCAGGATCTGTTATAAAAACTGTCCGGATCGTCTGCATGCGCCCCGGTCACAATCATTCAAGTCCCGGGAAGTCATCCGGTGTATATCCGTTTGTGGAGGAAGCAGGGATGATCTCTCCCGCCTTCAGTGAACGGTAGCACTCGGAAAGTTTTACCAGAGTATCCTCGCTGAGCTGCTGACGTCCCTCATCTGCCACATATCCGGTAGAATCGGTGTCTGCGCCAAGGAGGGCATCCTCACCTGTGAATGTTCCGTCATAGATAGCTTCCAGCTGTCTGGTAACATTGCTGTGCATAACCTTAAGTCCGCTGGTAAGAATAATATTGCTGTCTCCATTTGCGCCGTCGTCATACTGGTCGACGTCACAACCGATCACATATACGCCCTCGTTTTCCTTTGCTGCGGTGAAAACTCCGTTGCCGGAAGCGCCGGCAGCTACAAAGATAACATCGCATCCCTTGTCGATCAGGGCTTCGCCTACAACCTTTCCGCCTGCCTCGTCGCCAAAATCGCCAACATAGTTGCCGCCAACATCATTTCCTGCAAGGTCAGTGCCGGCATAGGAAGGAAGCTCTACGGTCTCAGCAGAGGTGCCGTATTTCGCGTTTGCGTAATTTACACCGCTCATGAAACCGAACTCATAATTTACATTTGACGGGAAAGCCATTCCGTTTACAACCGATACCTGTCCGGAGGTAGTGGAAAGAGCCGCCGCAACTCCTGCAAAGAAGCCGGATTCCTCTTCTTTAAAGGTCATTGTATAAACATTGTCAGCTGCCACAGGATTTCCTTCGCTGTCCTGAATAGTAGAGTCAACAACGATGAAGTATTTGTCAGGATTGTTCTTTACAATGTCGCCAATACCGGCAAAATTGAAGCCCGGAAGTACAAATACGTCAAAATCTCCGACTGATTTCTCAACTGTCGGGACAAGCTGTGCATAATCAGCTTCCTTGATGTCAGTAACCGTACAGTCATCATGAGTCTCGAGGAAAGTCTGGATACCCTCATAGCAGTCCTGGTTGAAGGATCCGTCATCAATTCCGGTGGAAGTGATGATGCATACGCTGAATCCTTTGCCCTCATCCTCTGCCATAGCGGGAACTGCCATCATTCCGAACGCCATGCTTGCCGCAAGAACTGTTACCGCTGCTTTTTTGAACATTTTTCTCATTTTTACTCCTCCGTTTTTGTAAAATCCAAAGGCTTACGGATACAGTTTAGTTTCCTGTATCCTTTTTTCTCGCATGTCCCCGTCCGGGAATGCTCATTTTGTATTTTATCATCACAATATATGACTGTCAATCACGCCATTAAAAATCAGAGTTACCAGTCATTGCCCGGACCGGTTCTGTTTACGCTGGGTTATTCTTGATCCTGTGGTATTATTCTCAGCGATACCTCTCCTGAGAACAATCGTTTTTCTGTCCCGTCCTCTTCTTTGACAAGAAGGCTTCCGTCCGGTTCAATACTTTCAGCGAAAGCACTGCGGACCCTGTCTCCTTCACGGATCTCCACAATATGGCCTGGGATTATATTCCTTTCTATATAATAATCAGAAAGCTTATCCGCTTCTGCTTCTTCAAGAAGATGATTGACTATCGATGCAGTCAGACGGCTTCTGTCGATCTTTTCAGCTTCGCTTCCACTGTCAGCAATACATCCGACGATACTCTTAAGCTCCTCAGGAAGCTCCGCCGGCTCTATCCACAGATTCACACCTATCCCAACCACAACATAGCTCAGCTTCCCTGTACTCTTATCAGCTCCTGCCTCCGCAAGGATGCCGCAGATTTTTCTGCCATCCCTGTAAATATCATTGATCCATTTAATATCCGTTTCGAGCCCGCATACTTCATGAACTGCCCTGCACACAGCAACTGCAGCCGCCGTAGTCAGAAAAACGCCGTCCTTCAGATTTGATCCCGGCCGGACAATAACGCTGAGATAAAGGCCTCCCGCAGGTGAAAAAAAACTTTTTCCACGCCGGCCTCTCCCGCCCGTCTGATTGCCCGATGCGATAACTGAACCATGCGGCGCGCCGTTCTCCGCTGCTTCTTTGGCATCCCGGTTAGTTGAAACCGTTGACTCCAGAACCTGCACCAGCACATCCTTCCTTACAAGGCCGCTTCTCACATCCTCTTCAGAAAACATATGCAGCTCCTTCGGTTTTTCCACCGATTCAAGAATATTGTCACCCATAATTTGTCCTTCCTTCCAAAAAACACAGGAGACGGTTCTCTGTGCACTTCAGCACAAGAATTATTCCCTGTGCAGTTCAGCACACAGAACCGTCCCCTGTGCACTTTAAAAAAGAGACGCCTGTAACCAGGCGTCTCCCAAATTTACTTTTTTATGCGCGCCGCACTTCGAAATGCTCCCACAGACGTTACCTCTACAGTTAACTCAGCCCAGGCACCCTCACGGCACACAGGAGGATCCGCTTATTGCTGCTGCATTCCTGCCCTGACAAGGTTCACAGAGTCCTGTTGCGCGAGACCCAAACGTCAACGCCACTTATAAAGGGCAGCCCTGCAGGCTACATCCCTCGGATTGGCATCACCCCTGCTGTAGCGGATTGCAGGTACAGGGCACCGCTATCTCCCCGGCTGCGCAAAATCATTATATGAGGTTTGCTTTCCTTTGTCAACGTTTTTTCTTCGAACGCGAAGCAGATTGTTTTTTGTTCTGGTTTGAACCCTGTTTTGCCGGTGCCGAAGCCTTTACAGAAGAAGAGGCCTTTGCCGAAGAAGCTTTAGCAGACACATTCTTTGCCGGTTTCCCTGATACCGGGCCGCTCCCTTCCTGCATCCTCTGGATATCCTCAAAAGCTGAATACATTGGACGTACTCTCTTATCATGGAACTTACGGTCAACATAATTCTGTGTTATAGCCATTACAGTCCCCGAAAGTGACAGAACACCTATCAGGTTGGGGATGGCCATAAGGCCGTTGAAGGTGTCCGATAGATCCCATGCAAGTGAAAGATTCATGGTCGCTCCGACGAGGATGAAAACAACGAACACCACATGATAGCCCTGCACGGCTTTGGTTCCAAATAGATACTCGAATCCCTTTGATCCATACTGGCTCCATCCCAGCACAGTAGAAAAAGCGAAAAGCAGGATAGCAATCGCGATAAAAGCAGATCCGAATTTACCGAATACAGTCGAAAAAGCTTCCGCAACAAGCGCGGTAGACTGTGATTCAGAAATGACTGCGCCTGTCTCCAGATCAACAAGCCCTGAGCTCAGTACCGCAAACGCAGTCAGGGTACATACGATGATGGTATCAGCGAAAACCTCGAAGATTCCCCACATACCCTGAACGACCGGTTCCTTAACATTGGAGCTTGAATGAACCATAACCGATGAACCAAGACCTGCCTCGTTTGAGAAAACGCCTCGTTTCATACCCCACTGAACAGCAAGCTTGATACCGCTTCCCACGATACCGCCGCCGACAGCCTTAAGTCCGAAAGCACCTTTGAAGATCGCTCCGAAAACAGCACCGACATGTCCTATGTTTACGATAAATATAGCAAGAGCACCAACAATATAGGCAATCGCCATAAACGGAACCAGAAGCTCTGTAACCGATGCGATACGCTTAATACCGCCAACGATAACCAGCGCCGCAAGAATCATAAGAACAATACCGCTGGCAATCGGAGGAATATTGAAAGCCGATTTAAGGTTCGAGGCTATTGAATTAACCTGGCTCATATTCCCGATACCGAATGAGGCCAGAACACAGAAAACGCTGAACAGAGCAGCCAGCACTGCTCCAACTGTTTTGAATCCGGGCTTAGAGCCAAGACCATCGCGCAGGTAATACATAGCGCCGCCGGACCATTCTCCCTTGTCATTCTTGCGGCGATAGTAGATACCAAGAACATTTTCTGAATAGTTTGTCATCATGCCGAAAAAGGCAACGATCCACATCCAGAAGATAGCTCCAGGGCCGCCGGATGCGATAGCCGCAGCAACACCTGCAATATTACCGGTACCGATGGTCGCGGCAAGAGCGGTACAAAGGCTCTGGAACTGGCTGATCTGCTTGTCGTCTTTGCCTGTATGCGCCGTTACATGCTTGTCATGGAAAATTCCGCCAATGGTATTTTTCATCCAGTGGGCGATATGCGTGACCTGAAATACCTTTGTAAGACATGTCATAAGAATGCCGGTACCAACAAGCAGAACCAGCATAGGCAGCCCCCACACAAACCCGTTGATTGCAGAATTTACAGATTCAATTAACATACTTTCCCTCCCTGATAGTGGCTGTTCATTCAGCCCGCCTTGTTTTCTGGATGATGCACAAAGCAGACTCCACTATCCTTTATCCCGCTTATGCTTCACCGCATTAGTGTATCACACTATGGAAGGATGCGCAACAATTTTATTTATCTGCCAGGCTGTAGCCGTTCTTCATTCTTTCGCTTGCTGTCTGAAGTATCTTATTTAACGCCTTTGTTGTCTGCTCTTTTGCCATTTTGCACAGTTCACTGTTTGCTTTTTCTATAAGAGAATGATCAGCAGACTCAGCTATCTTGCGGTCATATTCAAGGACTATCCGGCGGGCATTTATCATAACCGCATTGTGATAACGCTCGATGTCCTGTCTTGTGGCTCCATAGGCTGAATCCGCCAGTGCCCCGATGAGCCTGCTTGCCCAGTATAGATCCTCTGTTGAGGCATCAAGCGTCACTCGGCTCAGATATGCCGGGATTTTTGAAACATTTGTATAAACCGGAAGAAACGCGCTGAAGGTAGTCGAGCCATAGCTTATCCACTCAAGCCCCTTTATCTCATCCGGCACATCGCTCCTTATCTGGCAGATCGAGGTTACACCCGTACGATTGATACCGATGGGGCGGTACTTCCCGCTCTTTCCATCATCATGCTTCAGATAAGGATCGTACGGAGTCCCCTGATAATGTGCGGAAAGAACATATTTGATATCTTCAACCGTCACAAGGCGGTCCGGAATGAGCGCCCATGGAATATTGTCGCTTTCAGGGCCAAACTCTGCATTTTCACCGTCCCAGCTGTGAGAATACGGAGCCAGATATCTTCCCATAAACCAGGCTCGCGGAGTATTATAAATATGGTCCATGTCAGTCCTTGAACCGAATACATCCCTGGGGTTAAACTTCCCATTCTGGTTAAGATCAAGGTGATTATCTTTTATAAACTCCCGAAGGTCCGCTGAGCACAGATGGCTTTTCTGTTCCCCGAAGGCATCCTCAAGGTCAAACGCATCCATCCCAAACTGATTCGGCGCGATAACGCACATATCATCCGGAACCCTCCTTGCCATCCAATGATGTCCCCCTATAGTCTCAAGCCACCATATCTCATTCTCATCATTAAAAGCAATTCCGTTTGACTCATAGGTACCGTATTTTTCAAGCAGCATGCCAAGCCGCAGCACACCTTCTCTCGCCGTATTTATATAAGGAAGAACCAGCACCACAATATCCTCTTCACCAATTCCCCCGGGTATATCCTTCTCACGCCTGCTCTTCGCCTTCTGGTACTCAACAAGCGGATCAGCCGAAAGCACACGCGGGTTGGACGTAATGGTCTCGGTCGCGGTCATGCCGACATTTGCCGCATTTATCCCCGTTGCCGCCCATATGCCACTTGCAGGATCCACACTCGGACAGGATGTATAACGCATCGGCTCATCCGTAAGCTCAATCTCCAGATGTGAATTAACCGTCTTATACTTCCGCGGCTGGTCCTTGGGCTCAACAACAATCATCTTCTTAACATCAAAATGCCCGTCATCAGTACGGGCGATCATCGTAGAACCATCATTAGAAGCTTTCTTACCAACAAGTATCGTAGTACAGGCCATAGTTTTCTTTCCTCCTGAAATGTATTTGCGGTGCTCAGATGCCTCCAAACCCGAAACAACTGACAATAATCAGGCATTACTGAGCAGCTACATTATTATAGTAATATAATGTCTAAAAAACAAGAAAAAACTGTTGACAAACCTCTGATCACTCGTTATAATAGCTTTTGCAGTTGACGAAGCGTGGCTCAGTTTGGTAGAGCGCTGCGTTCGGGACGCAGAGGCCGCAGGTTCAAATCCTGTCGCTTCGACTGAAAGCCTTGAAAAAAGCGGGTTTCCGGAGACGGAAACCCGCTTTTTTATTTCGTCAAGGTGGTTGGGCTAGTTGAGTAGTATTATGACAATGTTACTGTTCACAGCCCAACCGCTTGCGGTTTGACATGAGCCCTCCATTCAGAAAATCCCCCTTATGTTTTTTTGCAGCTCGCAGCCGGATTCCTCATGAAGAGCTCAAACCTGCGTTATTTTTTAAACCGCATTCTGCCAACGCCTGCAGCATGCACTCCGCAAACCTTCTGTGTCCTTCAGGGGACAAATGCACGTAATCGTAGGCCAGGGGTATATTCCACTTCCCGGCATCCGCAAAATGATTGCCGTATTTCCCGGAAAGAAAACGATAACCTTCGTTCATTTTGATGCTTTCTTCAAAACATTCATGCAGGGACGGAATATTTTCAAGGTTTGTCCCGATATATGGAGGCGCAATGATCAGAAGACGGTCAGGGTCGATTCGCTTTGTCACAAAATCCAGAAAAAGCTCCATCTTTTTGACCGGTACTTTGGCATCACAAGTGCAGGACAGCACAATATCGTTGGTGCCGAGCATTACTACAAGAATTCCATCTTCGCCGGCCTCTTTTATCATTCGCAGGACAGGCTCCTGTTGATAAGTATGACGCACATCGGGTATCTTTCTTCCGTTCAGCCCATACGGTACCACCTGCCACTCGCTTCCGAGACTGGCAGCAAGACGGTCTGTCCAGCGCACTTCGGAAGGGTATCTTCCCGGCATCACTTCCGAAGGCTCATATCCATAAGTGTTTGAATCCCCATAAAAAACTATTTTCTTCATCTTCCATGCACACTTTCAGAACTGTTGTGTTGTAATGCGGCTATCAGTAAATAGCGGCGCAGCAGCCAGCCATCTTACTGTAAATCATTATAGCGGATTTGCCTGAAATGTGAAAGATACATAACAAAATCAGGGGCTGGCTGCAGCAACAGCTGTCTTACTATGACAATTCATCCTTCAGATCACATACCCGGTTATTTGCTGTAAAGGAATCAAACAATGGAACAGTCTGTTCGAGGTCACCGGCTCCGACCAGGAAACCGACTTTATGAGATTCTTCTATTTCTTCGAGAAAGAACTCATATCCGATCAGTGCAAGGTCGTGTCTTGCTTCCTCAAATGTTTTGTACCTTTCTGCGGGATCGAACGCTGTCATCTTCTGTATAATACGATAAAGATCTTTCATCTCTTCCGGGAATCTCTGGATAAGCTGGGGTACAGGGAATGCCTCTCCGGACATTCTCTTCTCAAATGCCTCCTGTTTTGTCCGGACCGGTAAAAAAGGAGGTGTACAACGGTTCAATATCCAGTAAAGGACCATGCCTGCACTATATATGGCAGACTGCACACTGTATTTTCTGTCCCTCCAGACCTCCGGAGCCATAAAGCTTTCGACACCTGTCAGTTCATTATACTCTTCTGCCTCACAAAGCTTCAGGGCTGAGCCGAAATCTCCGATCTTTACTTTTTTTTCGTCATAGTAGATATTGCCCGGATGAACATCTATGTACAGTATTCCGGCTTTCTGAATCTGAATCAGTGAATCAAGGATCCCTGTTCCGATATGGACAACTGTAAGCGGATACAGCTCCTCCACTGAAAGGTATTCGTTCAGCGGTCTTTCCATTTCTTCCAGCAACGAAACCGTCTTTCTGTCCGGATCAATATCGCAGTCGAGCATCCATACTATTCCCGGCCTGCCTCGCAGAAGCTCTGCTGTTTCGCATTCTCTGACGGCGCGTCTGAACAGTTCCTCATTGTCCCTGCAGCAGATCACTTTCAGGCATACCTCCGGGGTTCTGCGCGTGACTGTTTTGAATATTTTCAGATCAGGCCGGTCTATCACTTTCTTCATCCACTGCGCATATGGCCTGAATTTTTCGGGTATTTCATCAGTAATATCATTCATTAGCGGAAGCGGCGGCCATTCCGGCTGTACTTTAGGCCTGAATGGTTCATAGTCCGCTTCATCCACGAAAAAGCGTCCTATTGTTCTTTCGGTTTCTTCCATTTTCTCCCCTCCTGTCATAAACGAAGCATAACCATTACTCGTCGATAGCTCCGATTTTCCGCAGTTCTGTCAATGCCTTCTTTACATCACGGGTGATCACTTCTTCCGGTGCGTCAAAACGTGCTTTCATGGCGGTAATGATATTCTCTTCAGTAGTATCATGCTTAAGCAGCTCCAGGATCACTCCCAGTGTCCTGTTCCCTTTTACCAGCCCGGCAAAGTTCGCAGCTCCGGTCGGCACCAGCAGGGAGTCAGATCCGGTATCGTGTGTTATGTATTCTTTATTCAGCTTCATGTTCATTCCTCCTTCATAGTGTTGTAGGATATCTCCGCTGCCTCGCTTTCCATATTGCAGCCCAGACGGTACAATTTCACATTCAGCCGGTCGATCAGCTTCAGCGTTTTTGATAATGCCTCAGGATCTGCCGGGCGGTATATCTGCCGGAGCAGCATTGGAAATGCCTCTTCTTTTGTGATCTGCCGGATATGGTTCTCTGCTGATCTTTCAAGGATGCAGACAGAACGCACCGGAGCGGCGATGTTTCTGCTCAGATGATGCTTTCCGTCCCATGGTGTGCCGTATGCCGCAGCTGTCCCGTCGGAGTGCACCCTGATAAATGGCTTATCGTCATTTATCATGACAGCCCTGTCACCCAGCAGCTCACGCCACAGCCGCGCATGTGTGCTTTTTCCCGTGCCGCTTGCCGCGGTAAAAATGTATGCCGCCCCATCAACTGCGATGGCTGACCCATGGAGCAAACAGGCATCGTACTGCGGCATTCTCTCTGCGATCTTTCGATAGACAGCCAGAGTTTCCAGGTAAGCGTCCGAAAAGCCGGAATGCTCGGCGCGGGAGCGCTCATAGTCGATATCCTTCTGTTCTATAATAACAGCAAAATCAGCGGGTTCATCCGTACGGTAATCCTTACAGTATAAATTGACAGCCTCATTGATATAAGTGATTCTGATGTTCACATCCGCAAATCGATAACAGTTTGTCATTCTGATCTTAACCTCTTGCGTTTTCAAGTGTCTGTTACTAATTGTACATAATGTGCAAATCCATTGTCAAGGATCAAGGCCGAACATGCGTGGATCTGTAACTAAGCACCCCTTAAAGACGGAAAAAGAAACTCTTATCAAACTGCACCGTACTGCAAAACAGTTCACGTATTTTCAGTCAACTGGCAATCAGATGAGTCGAAGACACTGCAATGCTGTACAGGAGTCTTCATAAAACAGGGGACGGTTCTCTGTGCACTTAAAAGTGCACAGAGAACCGTCCCTTGTGTTCCATTGTTCATATTCCTTTTCAGTCAAGTCCAAAATCGCTGCAGTCATAGTTGTCTGCATCTGCATATGGGTTCTCGTAGTCTTCATCGATCATGAAGTCATCTTCTTCGATTTTGGAGTTTTCGATGTCTTCAGTCTCTTCGGTTTCTTCAGTCTCTTCTTCCATACCAAAATCGCTGCAGTCATAGTTATCCGGATCCGCTTCAGGATTCTCGTAATCCTTGTCGATCATGTCGTCTTCTTCATCGTCCGCTTCAGTTTCTTCAGTCTCTTCTTCCAGACCGAAATCGCTGCAGTCATAATCTCCCGGGTTTGCTTCGGGGTTATCATAATCAACATCTATAAGTATCTCATCATCCGGCAGTGCCTCCGCACCTGCTGAAACAGCTGTAAGTCCAATAATGGCCGCTGCTACTCCACTGATGATAAAATGTTTAACTCTCATGATTTTGTCCTCCTGTATATTGATCTCAATTCTGTTATATTTTGTTTTGTTTAAAATCCTTACACATCTATGTACGAAGGACAAATCATATATCCACGATTAGTCTTATAATCCTGTATCTGTCCTGTATCTGTTCAGAACCAGAACTGATACGGGCATTAGACATTTACATTAAGAGAGAAAAGCAGCCGTTCAGCTATTGCAGAACGGCTGCTTTTAAATATCCATATATATCAACCGGATTGAATATGATGGTTATTTGATCTTAAGTGATACTACAGGACTGTACTGTCCCCAGGTAGTAGTCTTGACCTTTGTTACTGAATGCTCGTATACAACATATGGACGAACACGGAAATAATAGGTTTTCCCACTCTTAAGGCCTGTAACGACTTTACTGAGGCTGGTTCTCTTATCAAGTCCGCCAACTGCCTTGAATGTGCGGGTCCTGCCAAAGAGATCACTTGCGGATTCAGCATACTGAAGTTCATATCCTCCAGCTTTGTTCTCGGCACCGTCAACTGCCCATTTGATGGTTGCTTTGCCTTTGGCATCGGATACAGCACTTGTTATCTTCATCGGGGCAATACGCTGCAGTGTCTTACCGTTGAGATCCGGATATCTTGGCTGTGTAAAGCTGCCGTATCTTGCGCATACATAGTAAACATATACTTTGCCCCAGCAGCCTGTTTTGATGCTGGTATCCATATAGGATTTTGTGTTTTTGTCAACTGTTGCAATTAACTGTGTCATACCCTGGTTGGTACGGTAAATATTATAGCTCTGTGCGTTGTTAACACCATTCCAGTGGAGATCTGCTCCGTTTTTACTGTTATAGCATCCCCATATATCAACATATTCATGGAAAAGATTGTTTGGTACAGTACAATGCACGTTGATGGTTTTCTTAAGGCCACTCTTAAGGGTGATGGTAATTACTGTATCACCAATGTTTTTTGCAGTTACGATTCCATTTGAATCTACAATTGCCACATCAGTATTGGAAGATTCCCATGCTATTATTTTGTCGCCGGGGATCAGGCCGCTGACTTCCAAAGCCTGTGTACGGCCAAGATAGAGAGCATTTACCTTGGCTGGCTTTACAGTGATCTGAGGAGTGGGATAGGGAACCCATTTGATCTTACCGCCATACTGAAGCCTTATCTTGGAGTTCCAGCCCGCTTTTTTCCAGGGATAATAAACAGTTGCGGTTACTCCTGCAAAGTGATTAGTTGCTGTTCCATAATCACCGGTAAAGGTGAACAGGGGAGCTTCGCCTTCAAAGTAAATAGATGCAAGGCTTGAGCATCCCGAGAAAGCCTGACCGTCAATGTGGGTAACACCTGAAGGAATAGTGATGGTGGTCATGTTTGTACAATTGGCAAATGCTTTCCATCCGATCATATAAACATTGGAAGGAATGCTGATTCCTTTAAGGCTGCTGCAGTTTGCGAATGCAGAATTTCCAATCTCATAGACTGAGCTTGCAATTGTTACATTCACAAGGTTCTTGCAGTTGTAGAACGCGCTGTCGCCAATGAACTCGATGTCGGAAAGTATAACAACATCTGTAATCTCATCCCTGTTTGCATACCACGGAGCGGTTCTGTTTGCAGCATATTTGTACATCCTTCCGCTTCCTGATATTGTAAGAATTCCGGATTCGAGTTTCCACTGAGCATTGGTACCGCATTTGCCGGAATTTGCACCGACAAGCTCAGGCTCTTCTGAAGCAGGCGCATCACTAAGTTCATCCTCCTGAGCTTCAGTGGCAGGAGCGATCTCTGTCAGTTCGGCTTCGGGAAGCCCGGCTTCCTCGGGAACAGCTTCATCTGTAAGTACATCCTCGGAAGAAGCTTCTGTGATTTCAGGTTCTGTGTCTTCTTCGGAGAGGAAAACATCTTCATTTATGAGTTCGCCAGAACTGAGATCAGCAAAATCTTCTGTGATCATCTCGACAGCATCGTCAATGAATTCTTCCTCCGAAGCATCCTCTGCTAAGAGCGTTTCTTCGGAAATGGTGTCTTCGGAAGAAGACACTTCGAATGAAACGTCTTCTGAGGCATAATCCTCAGAAACAATTTCATCGGATAAGAGTTCGCCGGCAGCTACAGGCATAAGCCCCTGCGAAACGACCATCAGTGACAAGAGCAAAGATAAAACTTTTCTTTTCATTAAATGAAATCCCCCTTTACTGCATGATTTATCTTTGTATGACTATATGTTTCTTATTTATTATATTATTTTAAATAACAAGTGTCAATAATAAATACAATTGATTAAGTTGACATAAAATATAATTAAATTATTTGATAGCAACCTTAGTTTACATAATATTACCAAGTGTCATTCATTACGCTATACAACGACTTTTGAGTCAGGCACTGTAAAGAATTCATAAAATCTGACTTGAAATAATTATACAATTCCACTGTGCCTAACCCCAACCCGGACCAGAAACCGGAAGAACACAAGGGCCGGTTCTCTGCGCTGTCTGTCAGCACAGAGAACCGGCTATTTGTATTTACCCTTTGACGGAACCCACGGTCAGACCGCCTATGATATGCTTCTGCATTACAAAGTAGAAAATAACCATAGGAAGCAGAGCAAGAACCAGCGCAGGCATCATTATGGACCAGTCGTTCGAGAATTGGCCCACTCCGTTATACACCTGCATTATCAGAGTGGCTTTTTTAGTGGAACTCAGGAAAAGGACTGCCATCCATGGAACAATATATTTGAAGATTCGCATGCTGAAGGATGTTTTCATGATCCGGTCACCTTGCTATTAAGAATTACCCGTATAAAAAAGCCCCGCAGCCTGGGGCTGAATGTGCCCTGAGGCTGCGGGGTGATCAGTCACTTTGCTTACTCTGCTTTTGCTGGTTCCTCATCATTTGCCGCAGAGCTGTCAGCCTCCTCTAATGCCCCTGCTTCAGCTTCCACAGCCTCAACGGTTCCACCGGGAAGCAGGTCATAGATAGCATTTTCGTAAACAGAGACATCTCCCGGGAAGCCGATGACCGGAGGTGTAAGGATAGTTCCTTCGCTGTCCACAAAGTAGGAAGTCGGATATCCTTCTGAAGCCAGATCAGTCACTCCTTCATATGGAAGAACATTGAGGTATTCTACATTGTTTTCCTTCATAATATTCTTGCAGTCGTCCAGCTTCTCATCTGCATCTGTACAGATACCGATTATTGCCGCATTTTTTTCTGCAATCCTGTGATCCATTTCGGCAAGCTCCGGGAGCTCCTCTACGCAGAAATGACACCAGGTTGCCCAGATGTTGACCATCGTTACATCGTGGGATGCGAATATCTCCTCGCTGCTCACCTGATTTCCGTCAACATCCGTAGTCTCAAAACTGATCTTCGTACCCACCAGATCAGCGCCTGCTTCTATCGGTGCGAAGTATTCTCCCTTGCCCAGAACCTCCTCAAAAAGAGCATCGTGCAGAGCACTGTATTCATCTGCAAACTCCTCCGGGACAGGATTCTCGGGATCTTCCGGTATGTCAACGGCGTAAAATGTCACATCACCGTCTTTTCCGATCTCGGTAAAAGCATCCTCTGTGATTTCACCTATTCCCAGTGCTTCAATAATGTCGGACGAGGTGCGTCCTCCATCGACAGAGACCTCCAGTCCCAGCAGCCGGGTCGAAGAAGAAACCTCAAGCGTTTCCTCTTCAGATGCCTCGTCGCCTTTGCTCATCAATTCATCGAACCTGTCCGGTTCAATAGCCATGTAAAGAAACTGGGTGAGACAGATCCCGTCCATTACTTCACCCATCGGGTATGGCTCAAATATTCCCTTTACATCACTAAAGGCATCTGTATAAGTGAGCGTCATTCCATTAGTTTCGTAGGTCTCTGTAAAACTGTTCTCATCGGTCTCAGCAAACACAGCTGCGCCGGGCATTACCATCATCATAGCTGTAAGCATAATGCATATAGTTTTTTTCATCATATTGAGCTCCATTCCGCGCCTTTCCGTCAGCGGCACAAGTAAGCAATACAGTCTGAAAGTAACTGTTCAGAACAGCCCGAAGCACTTGCTGCTGAGTTGCTGTGTGCCGGTGGCACACGTTTAGCAACGACCGAAGCGGAGCGCAGACCGTACAAAAACGTAGATTTAGCAGGCAACGGGCGATTTTGCATGCGGAGCATCGCCCGTTGCGTATCTGTTCAGGACGAGTTCTGAACAGATACGTCTGAAAAGCTTTTTCGGTTAATTGTCTGCTTTTTTATAGAGTGCCTCAAGCATTTCCGGTGTTACCGAACCGGTTTGATTGTAAATGATTTCACCCTTTCGGTTCAGCACTATCGTCTGCGGCAGTGTGGACGAGGCGCCGACAATGTTCCATATCAGCTTATCTTCGGTATCTGTGGCAAACGGAATATCCCATTTGTTATTATTTACATATTCGACCGGGTCATCCAGCACAAAGGAATCATGTACGGCAAGTACCGCAATGTCTCCTTCATGAGCCTTGTACAGATCGCAGAAGAATGGAAGCTCTTTGACACAGGCCGTGCAGTGTGTTGCCCACAGGTTTATAAATGTTATCTTTCCGCGGGTATCCTTAAGGTTAAACTCGCTGCCGTCAAAGAGTTTGACAGAGAAATCTTTAAGCTGCATACCTACTTCCTGTCCGACCGGAGCCGTGCTCTCAAAGTTCTCAGCGCTGCCAACGCTGTCGGCTGTTCCTGCGTCCTTGCTGTCTGTGGACTCTGTGTCTTTACTGTCCGTTGCTTCTGCCGCCTTGCTGTCGGCAGCATCAGCGTCTTTACTGTCCGTTGCTTCTGCCGCCTTGCTGTCGGCAGCATCAGCGTCTTTACTGTCTGATGCTTCTGCTGCTTTGCTGTCGGCAGCATCAGCGTCTTTGCTGTCTGATGCTTCTGCCGCTTTGCTGTCGGAAGCACCTGTGTCTTTGTTGTCTGTGGTCTCAGAGCCTTTATTGTCGGCGGGTTCGGTATCCTTGGTTTCTAATGTCCCAGCACTCTTCGGCACAGCCTCATCTGCCTTCTTATAAAGTGACTCCAGCACTTCCGGTGTTACCGAGCCTGACTGGTTGTAGATCACATCGCCCTTGCGGTCCAGTACTATCGTCTGCGGCAGTGTTGATGAAGCCCCGACAATATCCCATATCAGTTTGTCTTCGGTATCTGTTGCAAATGGTATATCCCATTTGTTTTTATTCACGTATTCGACCGGATCATCAAGCACAAAAGAATCATGTACAGCGAGTATCTCGATTTCTCCTTCATGCGCCTTGTACAGGTCGCAGAAGAACGGGAGTTCTTTGACGCATGCTGTGCAGTGTGTTGCCCAAAGGTTTATGAATGTTATCTTTCCGCGGGTATCCTTAAGATTAAACTCGCTGCCGTCAAAGCGTTTGATTGAGAAATCCTTAAGCTGCATGCCCACTTCATTTCCGATCGGAGCTGTGCTTTCAAAGCTTTCAGCGCCTGTATTTTCAGTGCTATCTGTTGAAGCAGAAGCTCCTACAGCTTTGCTGTCACTGTCTCCTGTATTCTCAGAACTGTTGGCAGATTTGCCGCCGTCTCCTGTATTCTCAGAACCATTAGCAGCTTTGCCGTCACTGTCCCCTTTATCCTCAGAGCTGTCCGCAGCTTTGCCGTCGCTGTCCCCTTTATCCTCAGAGCTGTCCGCAGCTTTGCCGTCGCTGCTTTCTGAACTCTCAGCTTTTTCTGTTTCTCCGGAAACTCCGGCTTCTTTACCGTCACCGCCTGACGGAGCGCCGCCAGATTCTGTTCCGCTGCTCTTTTCGGTGCTCTCAACTGTCTCACTTGCGACAGTATTTTCCTCCGCAGATGCATGACGGGCTTTTACCGTCGGATCCAGGAAATTAAACCATATCAAAGCAAAAACGAGAACTGCGGCTGCAACTAACGAGATCAGCCGGCTGGTGCCTTTGCTGATGGTCTTCTGTGCAGGCATTTCTTCAGTACTGCCGGAACCACCGTTCTTTGGAGCCGTTACCTGCGGAGCCATCAGTGTAATCTTTCCTGCCTTCATGGAAATTGCCTTCTGGTGGCAGACTTCCATACATTTTCCGCAGTTTATGCACTCATGATCTCCGACACGCTTTACATCCATGCCGCAGTGGCTCACACAGAGGCCGCAGCCGTTGCAGCGGTTCATATCCACTTTTACACCAACCAGACAGTACTTGTTGAAGATACCGTAGATGGCTCCCAGCGGGCAGACGAACCTGCAGAAGCTCCTGTAGCAGAAGATGCATGCAAGTATGATGATCAGAAGTATAACAAATTTACGTGTAAAAAAGATCCCCAGCATGCTGAATTTGCTGCTGTTTACCGGGTTTGACAGAAGGCCGATTGCGCCTTCAAATGTTCCGGCCGGGCAGATAAATTTGCAGAATCCCGGCATAGGCAGATCATGTTTAATGCCATAATAGAGCGGTATCGCCAGGGCAAATACTGCCAGGAAAACATACTTGCAATATGAAAGAAACCGCGTCACGCGGTTTTTCTTTATCTTGTAGGTCGGGATGTGATGCAGAAGCTCCTGCACCAGTCCAAGCGGACAAAGCCATCCGCATATTGTACGGCCAAGTATTATGCCGAAAAGCATCAGCATGCCGAACACATAAAACCCTGCGCGGTGCCCTGAGGATGCCAGCGCATTCTGTAATGCGCCAAGCGGACATGCTCCCACTGCTCCCGGACATGAATAGCAGTTAAATCCAGGCACACAGGCATATTTGACCTTGCCCTGGTATATTTCTCCATCAATAAAGCCTCTCAGGTGCGCATTGTAAAGAAGAGCACTGTACAGCTGTATAAGCCGGCGTTTTGATGGTTTGTGCCTTTGCCACCAGTTTTCTGTTACTGTTTCCATATTAACTCCTTCATAGATCGATAAGTGTCCTGCGTATTGCCTTATTTATTCAAGTCATTGCTGTACATGGTTTAACTCTGATGCCGCATGGTATGGCGAAGCAGCAGCGATTTTTTATTCAAGCCATAGCTGCACCTGTTTCAACCGCAGGCGGCTTTACCTTTTCATGCATTTACAGTCTCACCCTTCAGTCTTCACCACTGAGTGACACGGCGTCTGCCGGAGGCTGCTGAAGCATCATTGTTTCACGCAGAAGCACAGCACTGTTATCCAAGTCCGACACATTCTGTACAGATGTTTATGGCTTTTCCAAGAACATCTTTGGCGCTCCCGTTAAAAACGCCCGCAACTATAAAACACACCGCAACGATCAGGACTATGGCAAATACAGCTTTTCCATCCTTTGAAACGTTATTGATCCTGACAGGTTTCACACCCTTCAGAGCCTTTTCATCCTTCACATCCATGATGAGTCCGGCCGCAGTTGTACCTATAAGCGCAAATATCAGCGGAAGGATCGGTGTTAAACGTTCTGCCACTATCTCCCTTGAAAATATCCACGCCAGAGGGTCTTCCGCCTTTGCAGCCAGCCCTTCCCGGTAAATGTTTATCACAGTTATCACGAGAAGAAGCGTTATCAGGATGCAGAGAACACACTGAACAATTAAAAACACTTTTTTTCTACCCTGATCCATAATTCCTTACAGCAGCAGCCACATAATGCTGCTTCACCGATGCCCTCCTTTTCCTTATTAAAGCAGTTTTTTGAATGGTGAAATTATATATTAATAATTACAGAATGTCAAACAACGAACACAGGGGACTTAGACAGGGGACGGTTCTCTGTCTTAGAGAACCGTCCCCTGTCTAAGTCCCCTGTGTTCACCGCACACTTTTGGGAACGAACTCTATTTTCAGAGTAGTATTCATCGCCTCAGCCAACCTCTTCAAAAGAGAAAGGCTGGGGTTTCTCGTACCATTTTCAAGCCTGCTGATATCTGCCTGGCTTATACCGGATTTTTGTGAAAGCTCTGTCTGGGTTAATCCGGCGCGAATTCTGGCATTCATCATGGCCCGCATTATATCCATCTCAGGCTGCAGAGCCTCATATTCGCTGCGAAACTCTTCATCCAGCATCAACTCATTTGTTAATTCCTGCAGATCGCTCATTTCCTCACATCCTTTGCCTTTTCTTATCACTTTTTACGTCCGTTATCCTGTTATTTTCTTGACATATGAATCTTCCGTCTTTTCTTCGCAAGTTCAATTTCACTTCTTGGCGTTTTATTCTGTTTCTTTACAAATCCGTTTGTTGCAATGATGATACGATTTCCATCAAAAAAATATAGAATCCGGACAATCTCGCTGCCCACCTTGCTTCTGAGCTCGAATATGTCATCTTCAAGATGCTTACTCAATGGTTCACGCGCCATATTACCATATTCCTCAAGCAGATGCAGATCAGCCACTACCTTCGCTTTCATTTTCACATCAAGCGATCTGATAAAAGCACTTACAGGTTTTGTGCCATCGTCTTCTTTGAAAAAATCCACTGAGAAGCAAGACATTAGAATCTCCTCCGTCAATATGTTATATATAGCATAATGCAGAATACTTGTATTGTCAATAGTAGTAATAGGGTAGAGTGAGGCAAACGCCTCGCACCGGGTTCTTCCAAGCTCTGCACAGAAATCGGCCGCATACGTGTGTATGGCAGAAAGATGACCGGCGACACTTCGGCCTCCGGTCTGTATCGGAAATCTTATAAAACACACTATGCCCGCGTACAGCGCGGACAGATGAGCGGAGATGCCTTCGAGATCTGGAAAATTCAGGCGCAGGAAAAGCGTGACCAGACAAAAGCAGGAGAACTGGATATGTACGATTACGAGGAATGGCTGAAGCAAGATCACTGTTCCTTTTCGGCGGCCTCTCGGGAAAGATTAAACTCTTCCTCCACCTGCCGTACACGCTCAGCAATCTGCTCGGCTGTGGGCAGAACGGCTTCCATGTTTGCTATCTGAACGTTGCTATAGGTTGCAACGCCGAGTGGCGTACTCACATTTCGGAAAGACCACTGTACTTCTGTCCGATCCATGTTCAGGTTGGTGCCGGAGCCGCCGGTGGAGGGAAATCATCTCATCACGTTATCCGGATCCTGTAGTTCATGATACATCGCGTCGACAATAGCTGTGTCGCCAGCAATCCTATACAGGAAATAATACCTGTGCCGTTTGAAGTTGATCCTTCTGTAACCCAGCTTTGCAAGTCGTGGATTATCAACCAGTTTCAAAGATCCAGCTACTCTCTCCAGTTCATCAAGTGTTTCATCATAGTCTTCGAGTACAGCTTCTGCGGCCTGCTCACTCATCTTCTCAAACAAAAGGTACTGAACAAACTCAGACAGATCCTCTTCAACATCATCTGTAGCAAGTACTCTCCAGGTGTTAAACCGCCCCTATAGCCCATACTTTGCCCTCACATTTGCGGATACCTGCCTTGCATCCTTCAGCTTTCCTTCTTCTGCGTGCTTTCTGGATCTTCCAAGTTGTGCATATATCTCTTCTTCAGTCAAAGGAGTGAACGGATTTGACGTCTCTGGGAAAAAGAGTCTTATAAATGCCTGAATCTTGAGTAAATCCCTCTCTGGTAATTGTTCCAGCATTGAAACTGTTGCTTCCAGTGTACTCATCTTAGTATTCCTTTCTTAGAGTTGGCCCGGATGATCAGCAGATTTCCATAATCTGATCAACACTGCAATCCAGAGTCTTGCAGATTTTTGTAATCACATCAAGGGACACATAATCATTTCTTCCCATTTTCCACATGGTTGATCTGGATACTCCTGCTTTCTGCTGAAGTTCATGTCGGCTGATATCGCGGTCTATCAGCAGTTTCCAGAGTGGTTTAAATGAAATATCCGGTGTGCTCATCAAATATAACTCTCCATCAAGTTTTTAATATTTCCGTCATTAAGATTTAATATCATGTTCGCTTCTTTTCAGCCTTTAAGGTTCCGTTGGCTTAAGCATAGCACATTTCATCTTAATTCACAAGCATTTGTTTTAGTTCTAAAACATCAGGTGTGATAAGAATGGCTGGCTCATACCATATCCAGTCTGGGCCAGCCACATTCTTTTATCGAGACCAGCTCTTCCATAAAATCAAATGATATCTTGCTTTCTCTTCCTCATCATCAGACCTGCTCCGGCGATGCCTGTGAGCATGATGCCGAGGAGGTAGATTAGGTTGGTGCCCGGGCCTCCGGTATTCGGAAGGGCTGCTCCGGGAGTATTTGGAATAACCAGGGTATCCTTGTTTGTCCCTTCCACACTTATTCCGGTCATCTCAAGGTCAAAGGTATCATCATCAGAATCAGCCGAGGTCTTTAACGTTATCACTTCTCCTTCACCGGAAGCATTAACTGTAAAGAAAATATCTCTTGCCAGAATTATGTATCCGTCAGGAGCTTTCGTCTCAGTAAGCTTATAATCCCCGGATGGAAGACCTTCTACTTTGATTACTCCCTCTGTCAGCTCAAGCACTTTATCGGCTTTTGCAGCCTCGATCTCCTCATCCGAAACATATGCACCATGGATGTTCTTATGATACAGCTTGAATGTGGCTCCCTTAAGCGGAACCGTACTGCCGCTCTTTACCTTTTTCAGAGTAATATCCGTTATCTTCCGGGTGTTCGTGAATGTCACTGTGATGTTGTCTGTAACGGTAATGCTGTCCGTCTTTATGCCTGTCTTAACCACTGAATCTTCCTGAGAATCTCCGACCTTTACAGTATATGTGGTTGAGAATCTTTTATCAGCTGTTTCCTCCACTGTAAATGTGGTGCCATAGGGGATGTCCGCAAAAACAATCTGATGCGGTTGTGTTATTACCTTCTTATCCCCCTCCATTTCGGATTTTTCGGCCCCATACAGAGAGAATTTCTTATCCGTCAGGCTCTCCGCTGAAAATTCGAAAGGAATATCATTGTCCCCCTCAAGGCCGTCCACGTTCTTGATCACTGTAACGTGGGCAAGCTTTCGGGTGTTGTTGATAGTGATCGTATAGACATCCTCATCTTCCGAATACTCAATTTCAGCCATGTCCCCTTCCGCTGCTGACAGTGTAACCCCACTCGAAGTGACAGTAAGTCCAACAGGCTTTTTCAGGCCTTCATAGTATTCCGGAGCAGTGGTCTCAGTAAGGGTATATTTTCCTATCGGAAGTTCAAATTCACGGATGGTAGTTGCATCGTCTCCCTCACCTCTCACCAGCACTGCAGAACCGTCTGGCATTGATGTTATCCCGGTAATATCCGTGAAGCCTTCTACTACTCCATCTGCTGTCAGGCTGAACACTGCACCGGTCAGGCCATCAGGGGTATCGTTTCCGATCTTTCTGATCCGTATCTTACGGTCGCGCTTGTTGGGTATCTGAGTTATTTCTTCTGATTCTCCAACTTTCCTGATGGAATATTTTGTAGTAAAGCTATTTGTTCCGGTCTCTGTGTTTTCCGATATCTGGTCGAGCTCAAGTACGACCTCATATACCTGGTTAGAAAGCACATAACCCTTTGGAGCGGCGGTTTCCTTCATATAGTAGGTTCCGATGGGGATATTGGAGAATTCAACCAGCCCCGTTTCCGCAGCCGAAGCTGTCACTGTTTCCTGCCCGTTTATGTCTTTTGCAGGTGTCTCGCAGGTTTCATCCGTATAAAGCCGGAAAACAGCTCCAGGCAGAGCATTCATTTCCTCATCGACTTTACTGAAGCTCACTGAACCTGCAATCCGCTCATAGGCGTTAGTGATACTCAAATCATAATTATAGGAGTCCGACCACTCGCTGGTATCACCGCTATGTGTCTCAACAGTAATGGTATTGTCCTTCACTGTGAGCACATACCCATCGATCTGCGCACTATTTCCGTTATAGCCATCCTCCAACATTTCCAACTCGACGATGGTATACTCACCCGAAGGGAAATAATCGAAGCCCGAGAGATTGAATTCTGCCTCCCACTGTCCATTGTTTCCATTGTAGTTGAAAGACGGAGAAATGATCACCGCGGCACTGACATCCTGTACCCATGACAGCTTTTCATAGCGCATGGTTGCCGGATTGAAGGCCGGTGTAGGATTGAGCCCCGCATAGTAGCCGGCTTTATTCAGGATCACAAAATGAAGGTTGCTAAGTTTCTCGGCGTTAGCCTGGAAGTCATCATCAGTCAGCCCGGCCACCTTCTTCGTGAGCTTAACAAGCTTACCTTCGGCACCGCGACGATACTTGTTCTGGATGCGGACCTCATACAAAGGATCGTTCGCATTGACATTCATACTTTCCGTCCGAGTCGCCGTAACCGTTGTCGGTCGTGTGCTTCCGATATTCCATTGCTGCCCATTATCAGGCGTGATGTTCACCAGATAATAATTATAGGCTTCAAGCAGCTCGAACTCGCCGGATTCCTGGAAGGTAATCGTACTGCCGTTATACCCTTCCGGCGCATAGAGGCCGGTGTAGTAGGGGATGTCTTCCAATGTCAGAGAGAAAGTCGTTACTCCTTGTACGGGCTCGAAATCACTGAGTTTATAATACCTGACCTCTCCCGTAGGAAGCGTCACCGTGAAGGACAGTTTCTCTTGTGTTGCTTTGTCCGTCTTGAAGTACTCATAGGTCATCGCCTGTTCGTCACCATTGTTCGGCTGAAAGTCAAAGTGCTTGTCCAAACGTACGGACATGGTTAGTTTGCGGTTATAAATCGTTCCACCAGAGTTTTCAAGATATTCATCCGGTCCATACGCGTCATTGTTCTGACTTTTCTGCTTCCATGGATAATACCCGTCCGGTGTCGCTGCAGTCTCTTTCACCACGTAAGTGATCCGATTCCCCTGATCATTTAATCTAGGCAAATTACCAAAGTTTGCATGCCAAGGCTCATCTTCCATGAAATCGGCTTCCGTTTCATCAGTATGGCCATCAAGCGTAATAGAACCAATCGGGTCAGCCTCTATCTGGCCATTAATCTTTCTGTACAGAGACAGTGTTGCAGTGGCATTATCCGGCATCTCTTCAGAAGATATTTCATTTGCCTGCCGATCAATCCACACTTTATTTACTTCGAATTTGATCGGAGTTTCGTCTTCTTTGGCATAAGTGTTCGTAAGTGTAACTTCATCTGTCGGGTCAGCCTCAGAAACGAATGCATTGTTATTGCCGGTAATACTCTTAACCGCAAAATTTGCAGCCGGATTAGCTCCCTGAATCGGAAATACATCACTCACACCCAGGCGGCTGCCTGTAGTATTCTTCAGTTCCCAGACATTATAATCGCCGTCTTCCAGGCCATCAAAGACCACTGTCTCAGGAGTTGGAACACCATTAATAATCCGGATCTCCTTTACCAGGATGTTCCCGTCCTCGTCCCGGACATAGGTCTCTTTATCTTCTTTAGTCAAAGCAATATAGATGCTGTGATTGACCTGTTCCTTCGCAAGGCTTCCTTCTACGGAAACGTTCTTGGTGAATCTAATCTTGTATGAAGTCCATACAGCATAAAGTGTATTTCCCTCCGGATCATCTATGCCATATGTTCCACCCAGTTCATATTTAACTATCTCATTATCCGCCGCATCCTTGTCATCATTCCAGCCAATCAGATGATAGTTCTTTCTGGAAAATCCGGTTCCCCTGCTGAGTTCCAGTCTGGAATTCAGTTCCAGCTTTGTAATCTCATTAGTTCCATAAACCGCATCCTCGCTTTCTGCAGCTGTTCCATTGAGATCAGTAAGAGTTCCTGTACCTCCATTAGCATCATAGGACAGAGTTGTTACATCAAGCTGTTTATACACAGCCGTCAGTGTGTATATATACTTCGGGTTACTTGTATCCGTTCCATCCTCCAGGTTCGCCAATGTAGAGTGTATCGTAATCGTATCATTTGGCTGAACGATTTCACCAGCAGGCGTTTTCCAGCCGACAAAAGTATAGTTCTGAGGTACTTTTGTAGGCGCAGAGCCTACGATTGCCTGCGAAAGATCTCCATAGGTATATAACGTTGTCGGCGGCACTTCAGCATCAGGTGCACCAGGCAGTACGATCTCGTTTCCTTCCTCATCGTACATGTTTTTATCATAGCCGACTCGGAAAGAACCAACTCGTTTCCATATAGCCCGGATCGCCAAAGGTTCTTTCACCGGCGTATTGAAATTCCAGAGCGTCAGTTCGTCACTCTCCAATATGGCTGGCGGAACCTCTTCGCTGATCTCTCCACCGACACGGTACCAGCCTACGAAATCATAAACGCCTTTCTGATAGGTATACTTCTTTCCATCAGTGTGTTCACGCTCATCATAAACATCATTGATAATGTTGCCGTTCTCATCTTCTTTCTGAAGTGTAATCACTCCAAGTTCTGATGTTTTCTTGTAATACGCTACACGCGCCTGATCATGGTTTTCCGGATCACAGATATAAATATAACTGTATTCGCCGTCATCTGATGCATAATAATCACGGCCGGTAATTTCCACATCGCTGTATTCCTGAATCAGGTCACCGTAATCAGACCGGAAGAAAGTCGACTCTGTAGGACTCAGTATGCCTCCGTTGGGTTGAACCCATACGCGGAAACGCTGTTTCTCCCACCCCGCATAGAGGACAAGGTTGTTAGCCGGCATTGTCTCTGTCGAAAAATCAAACAGATTCTTGCAATCCGGATCCGTATACCAGCCTGTAAATGAATAACCCTCATGGGTAACATCCGGTGAACCGGGATCCACATTCTCCAGTGAACTTCCATAAAGAACACTTGCAGGATCTGCCAGTTCCGTATTGCTGTGACTGAAACCATCCAGGAAGTCTATCGTATAAATGTTGCGGTCATACCGGATCTCCAGGTCTGAAAAACCGCTTTGAATATATTGATAGCCGTACGAATTTGGATCAGCATCATAATAGTAGCTTCCGCTCTGCAGCATCAGTTCTCCCGGCTGAATCCAGGAAGACCATACACCATTTCGTCTGGTGCGGTATTCAGCAATGTGAAAGCCATTATACTTATCCGTAAGGTTAAACGAAGAATTATTCGTAGATGTTACAGTTCCACCGTTTGGCAGAGAGTATGTCTCTCCATTCACGTCCTGCTGATAGAAGCGAATGCTGGAAGTACCCGAACCGGTATTGCCGTAATAATTTACCTCCGTGCTGGTTCCGGCAGGAAGGAAAGCGTCAAGGAATGTAGTTCTGGTTCCGTTTCCTGTGCTTCCACTATATCCTGAATACCACCAGTATTCAGATGGCCATTCACCGTTTAGTGAGGAACCATAAAGGCCGGTCATCGTCTTCCAGATGTACCAGCGGGTTCCGGCTGCAGTTTGAGTCTGCTGATAGAATGTACCATTATATTCATTTCCATCAGGGGTGTACCAGGTATAGGTTGTAGTAGTTTCAGTTCGCCAGTATAGAGAGTCATAACTCCAGCGCCACCGCCAGCCGTCCCAGTATCTGTAATAGTACGTTTTTCTTGTACTATATGGCTCAGTTGCCTGAACATAATATCCGTTTCTGATCTCATATACTGTATCGGTATACTCAGGAGCGCCATTATAATTATACTCAGAGAGGTAAGCTCTTGTTGAGGTACTTGATGTTCTTGTCAGTACAACTTTAGTTCCCTGATAATCTCCATAAACGTCTGTTCTGTTATTGTAATTTGTATTAGCTGTGCTTTCATTTATTACCGTATAATTCGTCGTTGCCCCGGTTGTCCCATAAAGATAGAAGTTAAATGTAATGATCTTCCTGTCATAGTAAACATACAGAACCGTACTGCCATCTGCCGCTATAGTTGTGTTGGCGTCACATCTGGCATAATTGAAACCATCGTAATTCAAGTTCTTATACTGGTTTGGCACAGAAGCAGTGCTCCCGGTTGTTCCATGCAGCGTGTAAGAAGTCTCGTAATCATACGTTTTCTCATCTGCTGTTGCCGTAACACTGTCTGAAATCCTCTGCTTCAAAATTACAACAGTATATGTCTGGTCTGACGGGATCCAGTTGGCGTACAGCGTAACATCTCCTGTCAAATGTGTGTTCATATTGAACTCTGTAGTACATTCTGGATCGGTATACCAACCGCCAAACTCATAACCAGGCCTGGTTGATTCCGGAAGGGATGTATGCCTGTCTGATACCTTATCGTCTGTCTGAAGTACCCATACAGGTGCTGTATAGGTTGCCTTTGAGGTGCCGCCGGCATCGTTTTTATCAAAATTGATCCAGAAAACTTTAGCCTTAGCCGGATATACTTCTATCTTTTTGTCTGCATCACCTGCGAAATCCACCTGAGTCACAGTATCTAACGAACGATCTTCCAGAGACCACCCCATAAAAGCTTCTTCACTATCATCCGGCTGATAAGTGATCCTGTATTCCCCATTATCTGTCAGGCTGGCAGTTTTTCCACTCATAGTAAAATCGCCATTTACAGAACTCTCGGTTTTATAAACATTGTGATGCTCGTCATAATACTCAATGTAATAGACTTCTTCATATCTGGGATAAAGCTTAACTTCTGAACCCGTTCCGGTAATCCCGGTAATTACAATGCTCTCCGTGCCTGGTTCAAGGATAATTGTTCCATTTTCATCTGCCCAGCCGACAAACTGTTTTCCATCTACTTGTTCAGCAGGTGCATCAGGGTTGTAGAGTAATCCTCCCTCTGTTACGTATTGTACAGAAGTATTCTCACCCTCCTTGTTCACAAAGGTATAATCCGTTGTAAATGTACCGTCTGTGTAAAACAGATATTTACGTGAAACAGTACCTGAAGGATCTGTTTCTGCGGTATCAGCAATAGCATACACACTAAATCCGCCCGCTGCAAAGCTCACAGTCTGCCCGATATGTTCAGCATCTACTATATCCCCTGCGGTATTCTCATCTGCAAAGTGCACGACGTTCAGCTGCTCACTTTCGCTGTCTGCCAGTTCAATCTTAACAGATACCGTGGTGCCCTCCCGTGGCTGATACTTCACGTTGGGGTTATCTTTATCTACGATTTTGATATCAAACAGGCGAATATACTTCGCGCTGCCTTTTTGCATGCCAAGCGCATTCTCGGTGCTTTCCACATAAGTATTATAAAGCAAGGATTCGCCTGTGATCTCTTCTACGCTCAGATCCGCATCTTCCGGTATTCCCGTTTCCGGACCATACGTTACTGTTACCTTATAATTATGCCCGTCGCTTGCCAGTATTATCTTTTCAATCGTTCTTCCGACAATTCTCGGAACTCGTGAGGGTAAAGGGGATTTTCAAAAACTCATAATGTACACGAAAAGGGCTTGATTCTTGCAGAAAACGGCAAAAAAGGGGCAGATTATTTTTACTGATTGCTGTTCCGAGTTGGTCGGAACAAAGAAGGGGAAAATGAGAGGAATAAAAGGAACTGCGAAGCAAAAAAGAAGCCCACCCGGCAGGTTTCCAACTGTGCAGGTTCTTACACAGGAGCATCGTTGCCAGGCGGGCAGGAGTATTCTTCTTTTAACACCAGTTGGCTTCAGAGTCAGGAAACCTTTTTCGTACCCTTTTGCAATTTTGTACCCGGAAAGGAAACCATCCGCATAGTATCTTTCTTTTAATCCAACTGGAAGCATCGACTGCGCCTCCTTCATAGCATCTTGTTTAAATTGCTGCTGGAGTGGACTCCTCCGGATCGGAATCATCATCAAGGAAATTCTGAGCATATGTCGGTGTGAGATCGTACCGACGAATAATACCTGCTTTTATCTGATCCTCCGTCATTCCCATAAAACGGCCAAAGCTGATATCCTCTTTAATCCTCTGCGTTCTCTCTGAAGCTATTCTCACATATTCGGGGCTTAACATTGTTAACATGATTTTTTCCACCTCCGCTCTGTGCTCTTCAAAATACCTGGCAAGATAGCCTTTCTTAATACAAATGTCTATGGTCAGTGCTACTGCCTCTCTCTTTTCTTCAGGACTCTTGACAGGAACCACAGTCTGATCCCATATACGACAGAAGCCCATGTACTCCGCAATTATCTCGCCCTTGTAATCACCATGCAAAATCCGCGCCTTAAATTCCGGCTTGTCGGGATTGCCCCCGAAGAATTCCTGATTCAGGGAAAGCACATCCCGCTCGATTTTTTTCTTTCCGGTGTAGATCACAAATGCTTCCACGTCCGGAATATCGACTTTCGGAGTAGCATACAGATCTGCCTTCCTCATGACCAGATAACTCATAGCTGAGTCATAGTAATAATCCGCCAATCGGAAAATGATATTCACACTCCATGTGGACTGAGCCTCTGCAAGAATAATCAGTTTTCCTCTTGCCAGCAAGCCAAGGTCATTATAGGGATGGATCGTCAGGACATTATCAAGGGTAACAAGTTCCAGATCATCCTCTGTGATTGTGGTGTCCTGCGGAAAAAGTTCCTTGTAAAGCCTCAGCTGATATTCTTTGCGTGTAAACAGGTTCAGGAAAACAGAGTTCTTTGCCTGACGGTTTACACGGTCTTTCTTAAGGACATCATTTTCTGCTTTGTAGGCATCCCGTTCTGCCAGCAGTTCTTCATAAGTCAGTTTTTTCTCTTCGGCCATTAAGACGCCTCTCTTCATTGCATATCTTCTCAAATTGATTATACCTGTCAATAGGATAAAAGGCAAGCTTATAAGACTGAATTCTCCAGGAATTTTCTGTGAACAATGGGTGGTAAAAACAAAAAAAGCCCGTCTATACCACCTCGCTGATGTGTGTCTGATCACTCTTTTCATGATCTCTTACACAGTTGCGAAGGAGCATAGACGGGGTAAAAGAACTTCATGCCTGCACCTTGACCTCAACTCCAGCCTTAAACTTCACTACCAAGTGCTTCGCCTTCACAGTAATGCTCTGGATGTATCGTTTGACCAGATCCTCGGAATAAACGGCTGTGTCTGTCGGGATCCTGTCTGTCCGGTCATAGAAATCCGCCAGTTCATAACAGGCAGCACTGTGATCACAGGGGGCGTCATCGGCAGCATCGCTCTCTGCGCCATCCTCAACAGCGCCACTCTGTTCTTCTGTCTCTCC
>JAFUCO010000052.1 GCA_017459635.1 Blautia sp.
ACATGGTATAAGCCTCCTGATTCTATATGGTTTTGACCTAATTCCATTATAGCATATTTGGGAAGCTTATACCTTTTTTATTTAACAATCATTAGGAAATTTCAATGTTTTACGTAACTATTAGGTTGCGAAGTATGAGGCTTCCCTTAAACACCTGCAGCCGGTCTTTTTTCAGAGCTTCAACTGTGCTGTCCATCTTTGCCTGTGTGTCATTTGCGGCGATGCGGGTATTCAGTTCAAGCATCTCCACCCAGCCCAGTTCAAAACCGGCGCTCATGTCATTGCCATGTACATTTCCGGCAACACTCTCTTCTATCTTTTTGCCGTCAAGCACAGCTCCGACAGCGCCGACTATATAGGGCGTCCAGTTTATGCATGTACTTACGATTGAGGTCGACGGAGCCACTTCTATCATGCTCATATTGTATCCCACATGGTAAACAGGCGTATCGGCCGACCTGTTCTCACACGCAAGTGCAGGTCCGATAGTATCGGTATGCTGGCTTATCACCCTGCAGCCCTCGTCAATAAGCGACACTGCCGCATTTTTCTCAAGGCTCAGGCTTCCCCATGAATTGATATACCTTACGTGCATGACTGCCGACGGGCACACTGACCTGACTCCCAGTATGAATGCCGTAAAGCCGGAAATGACCTCATCTGTCGGGAATGATGCCACATAGCCCACAAGCGCTTCATTTTCTCTGATGGTCCGGTTTTTTATCATCTCATTCAGCTTCAGGCCTGCCGCGATTCCGCTTACATATCTTCCCTGCCAGGCTTCGCCTTTAAATGTGTGATAGTTTTCGGGCACTTCACCATCGAAATGCGGGTCAAATGAGGCCTGGCAGAACTGTACATCAGGAAATTCCGCCGACAGATCCCTGAACTGCTCACTGTACCCGTCCGTAAATATGATCTCGCATCCGGACTGCACAAGCTCACGCAGCGGTTCTTCCGTCTCATCCTCGCGAACGTTGTTGCGCGAAACTATCTCTATCCTTCCCGGATATGACTCTCTCAGCGCATCCTCGCCAAGCGAAAAATTATACGAGTAAGGAGTGCTCCCGTCTCCGTCATATATGAAACCAACCTTTATAGTGCCCGAATAGGCGGTGTGCTTTCCAAACGAATACCAGTATCCAAAGGCGAGAAATACAACAAGCGAGGCAGCAAGAGTCGTCAGATATACTTTTTTCATGACCCGCCCTCCTTGTCTCCTGACGCATCCGGATCATTTTTCTTTATCATATCCGAATATATCTTCTCCGCATCGATCGTTCCGTCTTCTATCAGTTCCAGCATGATGTCCACGCATTTCGGATCAAACTGTGTACCGCGGCCCCTGCGCATTTCTCCCAGCACATAATCGAGGTCCATCTTTTTCCTGTAGATACGGTTTGCCGTCATGGCGTCAAAAGCATCCGCAACACCTATTATCCTTCCATAAAGCGGGATCTCCTCCCCTTTAAGGCCGTAGGGATAACCTTTCCCATCATATCGTTCATGATGATAGCTGGCGCCTTCAACAACGTGATCAATGAGGGTAAAGCCCTGCAGTATCTCGCTTCCCATCGTTACATGTGATTTCATCACGGCATACTCTTCATCGGTCAGACGTCCGGGTTTGTTCAGGATGCTGTCGGGAATTCCTATCTTGCCTATGTCATGCATCCTCGCCGCCTGTCTGATATTTTCACATTCTTTTTTGCTGAAGCCCATGCGTTCCGCGATCTGCACCGAATAAAGCGATACGCGGTAAGAATGCTGGCTGGTGCTGGTATCCTTGGCATCAACCGTATTCGCAATGGCCATGATGGTCTCATTGCCCATCCTGATGCGCTGCCTCGCCCGGTCGAGTGCCCTCTGCATAAAGAACCACGGGATCCACAACACAAAAAGCGCAGCTACCCCAAGTATATAGTAGATAAACCAGCTCTCGTCATATAATTCTTTTTCCTTGATCACCTGGAAGATCCTTTCCTCCAGGATGTTCTCACGGTCATCGTCAAAAACCGCAAGATGAAGCTTATAGGATCCGTTCGGCAGGTTCGTATATACTATGCTGGAAAGGCTGCTCTGCGGCATTATGTTCCAGTCATCATCTATTCCCTCCATATAATACCCGGCATTTGGATCCTGTATGGTATAGTTGATGATCTCCGGGAATATTTCAAGCCTGTGGACCCCGCGCCCTATCCGGATGACATTATTTCGCTTCATTTTATAAGGAACCCCGTCAAACCGGATATTATTAAGGCTCATCCTGTAGGATCTGGATGACTCGGAGTACCTGTCAGTATCCATGATGAAAACACCTTTGTCACACGGAAGGAACAAAGCGCCGTTCCCGTCCGAATAATTCCAGGAGTTTGCCGTAATCGCACTGTTGAGTCCCCGCTTTGAATCAAGCAGGTCAAAACTCATACCCTCCCTGTCTTCTATCAGATCATCTCTGCTGACCACATATATTCCGGCGCTTGAGAGAACGAACAGTGTTTCATCATTCTTGACCCATATGTCATAGTTATTAAAATAGGGAAAATTCTGTATCGGGCGGACACTTAAGTCATTGTCCATGAAGCAAAGCCCGTTGCTCGTTACAAGAAATACTCCCTCCCCTCCGGGGTCCATCACTGTACGCAGGATAACGTCCGAGCTCAGGCCGTCATTCCGGGTCAGTATCTTCCTGACATATCCATCCTCTATCACGGCAAGACCGTCCCCGTCTGTCCCTGCCAGTATACTTCCATCCGGAAGCTCCGTCATTGTAAGGATCATTGAATGTATGAGGCCTTCCGAATAGCGGACTGACCTGTACAGTTTATGATCCCTGTAAAAGCTCAGGTCCTTGTCACTCGCCGCCGCAAACTTCCCGTCTGACAATGATATGCCAAGCCTGAAACGGTTGCTCATGGTTCCATGATCGGGGTCAAAAACGTGCTTTGTGCCGTCCCTCTCAATCTCCCACAATCCGCTCCCGTAGGTACATATCCACAGGCTGCCTGTCGCATCCGTCGAAAGGCACCTTATCCTGACTCCTTCAAGCTCTCCGGTAAGATCATTCTTTATCTGCTTATGGCAGTTGTTATCAACAATATCAAGCCCTGTATCCGTTCCAAAGTAGTATTCTCCCTGCCACCTTGTCACGGCATTTACAACCCTGTCCTTCATCCCGGCAGTGCTGTAAACATCCTTGAAAGACGACTGTGCCAGCCGCAGAAGCCCCAGCCGGGACGAAGTCAGCCACAGATTTCCCTGATAGTCCAAAAGGACATTGTCCACAGAATTATTGAACTCATTCACATTTACCTTGCGGAAAACGCCGGAGGTGTCAAAATAGCCTATGCCGTTGTCAGCCGCCACGAACATGATACCGTTTTCGAGGAAGTAAAGATCATTAAGCTGAGAAAGGCCTATGCACTTGTTCTCCCTTATCTTTTTAAAGCGTCCGCCCGAAACATCAAAAGACAGTATACGGTCAGAAGATGTCCCCGCCAGCAGATTGCCGTCAGGGTCAAAGCAGCAGCAGTTAAAACCTTCCTCCTGTGAAAGCTGAAGCGAACTCAGGATATGTCCGCTGTTCAGAAGGAACATTCTTCCGTCGCTGGTCACGACCACAACATTCCCGTTTTCATCAGCCGCGGATTTATCGGCATAATTGATCTCCCGGAGTGTGCTTACAGTTTTAAGCCCGTTATTGAGGGTCAGGATCTGCATACTGCTGGTGGTTCCCACATAGTAATACCCGTCCGCTCCCCGTATCACGGAGCGCACCGAATTGGACGGCAGATTCTGTGACTGGTCTATGACGTTCGAGATCTTTTCATTTATGAGTATTGACAGGCCGTTGTCGTTGGTTCCTATAAAGAGTCTGCCTTCCTCATCCACAAAAAGGCAGTTTACATTGCGGACAGAGTCATACTCATCCATCCAGCGGAATTCCCTGCCATTGTACCTGTACAGCCCGGCATAGGTGCCTATCCACAGGATACCGTCATTTGTCTCCACAATATCGTTAGCCTCACCGCAGGGCAGGCCGTTGTTGCTGCTGAATACCGTCTGGATGCAGTCATTGTAGTCAAAATAGTCCCCGGAATCTGGTTCTGCCGCTGCTTCACGGGCATTAAGCGAAAGTGCCAGTGCCAGAAATATCGGAACCGCCTTGAATACCCTGCCGAACTCCTCCTTGTCTATCCTCACCGGCCCGTTATCCCGGCGTGATCTGACGCGCCTCCATATCCGCAGTATTACAGAAAGCACAAGGAGCGTGAAGAACTTGTCCAGAAACTCTACATAAAAATGGCCCATCACTACGGTAAGCAGCCATGGCCACCCGCGCTCCTCCAGAAAGCTTGCAACGCCATTGCCCCAGATATTCCCGATGGAGCCGTCATAAAACAGAATATCAAGCGGAACGGAAACCACGATGGCAGCCAGAGCCGTCACAGCACTGACTGTCATTGTGCCAAGCGCCGTAGCCAGATAATCCTTTTTGGCGGCCAGACCGACGATAACACCTATCATTACACTTGTAAGCGCGTAGGCATAAGAAGTATGAAGCATCATACCCATTATAAGATTCCCGGTAATGCCGACAATGCAGCCGCACACCGGCCCTCCCAGATACGCGCACAATACGGTGCCGAACGAATCAAGCCATACCATCAGGCTGTATCTGGACGCGAACTCATTGCCTGCAAGGTTCAGGAGTATGCAAAAAACAACAAACAGAAAAATCTGGTATATCTTCCATTTTTTCAACGGTGCCACCTCCGGAAACAAAAGCACAGCTGCGTTTCATAACTGCATGGTCGTCTCGTCATCTGTTCATGGCATTCCCTGAACAGGTATCCGCCTACTCACCGATGTTTGCAGCATACTCTGAATACTCTTCAAACCACTCATTATATTCACCGGATTCAAGAACTTCGTCGATCACCCCGTTCACGAAAGCGATCAGCATGGTTTCTCCTTTTTTGGCAGCTATCCTGTCCCCTTTATACTGTTCATCCATTGAAAAAAACAGGTCCGGAACAAGGGCGAGGCCGCATTCCGGATTGGAAGCAATATAGGCCTTTGCGTTATCTATATCAACTATCGCGGCATCCGAATCCCCGCTTATCAGTGAATCATATATCTCATCCATTGATGATACCCTGCGGAATTCGTGATACAAAGGTATGTTGTCTACCCCGAGCGATTCCTGCAGGGAACCCATCTGCGCAATAATATTTTTATCACCCAGATCCTCTGTGTCTTTGATCTCCTTCAGGTCCTTCTCTCTGACTATCAGGGCATTTGATTCCCCGGCTTCAGCGTAATAATATCCTTTTGACAGTTCCAGATCGACGGTCCTTTCAGGCGTATATGCAAGTCCTGATATCGCAAGGTCGTATGAACCGTCCGCAACGGATGTAAGAACTCTGGTAAACTCAAGGGGAACGATTTCGAGTTCAACGTCCATCCGCTCAGCTATAAGCCTGGCCAGCTCCATGTCGGCACCGACATAGCTTTCCTGCCCGGAAAGAGCCGGGTCTATAAATTCCTGAGGGGCAAAATACGGTTCCGTGGCGACAGTCAGCCTGCCCGTCTGCTTAATGGCAAGCAGTCTCCCGGCAGCATCCTCCGGTATCCCTTTCGAAGTATCCAGAGAGACATCCACATAATTCCACTCATTCTCTGCATATATCTGCCCGTTCTGTTCTTCCTCAGCCGATGCGGACCAGCCGCAGACAGCTGCAGCACACAGCGCAAATGAAAATCCTCTTCGGAAAAGGCTGCTGAATCTCATATTATTTCCCCTGTTCAAACAATTATTACAGAAAACAAACATATATCCAATTTATTTTAACATGCAATTACGCTTTAGGCAAGCAGTGAAGTGAATCCCGCCGGGGCGTTCTGAACAGCTGCAATTCTGGCTGCTGTTCACGGCTCAACCGCACGCGGCCGGGTCTGAGGAGAAAGAATCCTCCAACAGTCCTGGAATTTAATAAGGCGCAGCCAGTGGCTGCGCCTTATCAGTTATTCATATCAGGTATTAATATCAGGTATCTCTGTCACGATCAGTTTTCTCTCACAATTACTGCTGATGGATGCCCCGGTTCTGGTCTCCCTTCGGATTTGTTCCGAATTCATAGTCATTTCCCGGAAGTATGATATTAAGAAGAATTCCGGCCAGTGCCGCAATGGCAAGGGCGGTAAGAGTGATCTGTGTTCCTGCTATCGTAAATGTTATTCCATCCGTAAGTCCAAGGCCGCAGACGAATATAACCGCAACAATGATCAGGTTGCGGGACTGCGTAAGGTCTACCTTGTTCTCAACTATGTTGCGGACACCGATTGCAGAGATCATTCCGTAAAGCATGAAGCTTACTCCGCCGATGATGGAAGCCGGCATTGTGCTGATAACAGCAGAGATCTTCGGAACAAAGCTGAGGATCAGCGCGAGAACCGCCGCGATCCTGATCACGACCGGATCGTAAACTTTGCTTAGCTCCAGAACTCCGGTATTCTCTCCATAAGTAGTGTTGGCCGGGCCGCCGATAAGTCCTGCAAGCGCTGTGGCGAGTCCGTCGCCGGCCAGAGTACGGTGAAGGCCTGGATCTTCAAGAAAATTCGACCCGACAGTAGCCGAGATCGCTGAAATATCGCCTACGTGCTCCATCATTGTAGCGATAGCGATAGGCGCCATTACCAGGATTGCTGTTATATCAAATTTGCATATCTGAAATTGCGGTATGCCTGCCCAGCCTGCTTCTGCTATGGCTGAAAGAGCAAGGATATCACTTCCGTCAGGATTCTTGAGGCCGGCCGCATTCATGATAAGCGCTGCGGCATAAGCGATAAGAACACCGAGCAGGATAGGAATGATCCTCAGCATTCCTTTGCCCCAGATATTGAAAATGATGATGACCGCAAGCGCAATGATCGCCAGCAGCCAGTTGCTGGATGCATTGGAGATAGCCGACCCTGCAAGCCCCATACCGATGCAGATGATCACAGGACCTGTAACGACCGGCGGCAGGAATTTCATTACTCTTTTCACACCTATGGCTTTGATGATCACGGCAAGTACCAGATAGAGGAGACCCGCTATTACAATACCCCCGCAGGCATATGCTGCCTTCTCATTTGCGCCCATCCCGGCGTATTTCCCGGAGCTTAAGTTCGCGACCGTACTGAAGCCCCCAAGAAAAGCGAAGGACGAGCCCAGAAAAGCCGGAACCTTCATCTTCGAGCAGACATGAAACAGAAGTGTCCCTGCACCTGCGCAGAAAAGAGTCACTGCAACAGTAAGTCCTCGCGTAACAGGTTCTCCTGTAGCATCCCTGAAATACGAATTGATCAGGATTGGAACCAGGATCGTCGCGCCGAACATGGCAAACATATGCTGTATTCCAAGTATCAGCATTCTTGGAACGCCAAGCTTTCTGGCATCACGTATTGCTCCATCTGACTGATTCATAAAGTGATTTCCTCCTCTTCTTTCCTCTTTATGCAGCTGTTCCTGATACGTTCTGAACAGCTGCGCACCGGAAGATACTCCAAAACCGGAATCGCCGATGCATACAGATTTAAAAGTTTTGCGCGCCCTCTGCAGCAAATGCTTCGGACTGCCAAAGGCTGCTTCCGCTGCCTTTTATGAACCTCGTACATTAAAACATAAGTCTGTATAAATATCAAGGATAAAAACTCTGAATTTCCTTTTCCCATTGGGCGCGTACAGGGACATTCGGTCTGATAAAAATGTAGAAGTAAGGAAATCAGTATCTGTTTCAGTTCGGATCCTTCTGTGTCACCGAACCAAGGTATATGGTCCCATCATTCGTATATTACGCATTTAAAGAATTTTTTTGCGAAACATTTTCAAATTTTCTATTGACATGCGGCACTTTTGATCGTATTATAATTACATAAGTTGCGTTTTTTACGAACTTTGCAGCGCTTTAAAGAACGTCAGCGCATAATATACGATACTCTTACCCTCTGCGGACACCATGCCGGCAGCACAGGGAAATTTCTCCGCTGCAGAAAGGACAGGATAAAAATGGAATTCGGCGAAAAGATAAGGAATGCAAGAATGGCAAAAGGTCTCTCCCAGAACGGCCTCGCAAAGGAGACCGGAATCTCCCTCAGGACCATACAGAATTACGAGCTTGGTGTAAGGATGCCCAAAAGCAGGGATACTTACACAAAGCTTGCGCAGGCCCTCGATATCAGTGAGGACGTGCTCCTTGATACAAATGCCTCCTTCGTTATCCGCGCAAATGAGCAGTATGGCAGCCGCGGCGCAAAGCAGGCATGGGATATGGTCGCCGATATAGGCAGCATGTGGGCCGGCGGTGAAATGGATGAAGAAGACATGGACGCCATCATGCAGGCACTGCAGGAAGCCTACTGGGACGCCAAGAAGAACAACCGAAAGTACATCAACAAGCGCTACCGCAAGGAAGAGCCGCAGGATTGATCAGGAGATTTTCAAATGAAAGAAGAGCTTTTTACACTGCCGCCTGAGCTGATCAGCAGATACGGCACAAACGATCCCTTCAGGATAGCCGGCTGTATGAAAAACGTGCACCTCAAATATTTTGATGCGCACAGCCAGAAGGGATTCTGCACCAACATCCTGAACAACTACTATATATTTATCAATGAAAACCTGAGCCAGCCAATGAAGCGCATGGTCTGCGCACATGAACTCGGACATATCCTTTTTCATAAAGACAGGCTTCTGCGTGATGAGAGTGGAAAACTCCGCCAGCTGGTCGAATGGGAGCTTTTCGATATTAAAGACTCCACCGAGTATGAAGCCAATCTTTTCGCAGCAAACCTGCTTATCAATACCGACGCTTTGAAAGAAATGATCTACGAAGGCAGGGACATTGTGAGTATAGCCTCGGCCTTCGACGTGAATGTCAACCTTGTTGCGCTCAAAATAGCGGAAACCAGGTTTGAGGGAGTAAAGGTTCCCTTCATCCCCGGACAGAATTTCCTTGGAAAGATCAAGGATATATCCTGATGACGGTATCAGTGCACCCGTTTTTACAGCACTCCTGTTCCGGCTTACCGGATCCGCAGCGGCTTATCAGACCAGCACCGGCTTATCAGACTGGCGTCGGCATGTCGGATCTGCGCAGGCTTGTCAGACTGGCGTCTTCATGTCGGACCTGCGCAGGCTTATCAGACTGGCGTCGACATGTCGGATCTGCGCAGGCTTGTCAGACTGGCGTCGGCATGTCGGACCTGCGCAGGCTTCCCTCCCCAAACGACCTCTGCATTCGCTGCAAGAACACATGCCACACGACTGTGGTGCCTTCTGCCATCTGACAGAAGCGAAGTCATATCAATATCCGGATCTCCCTTTTTGGGAGTATCCTATTTATTTTTTTACTTTTTTCCGGAAAAAGTCGTTATTCGCTTCGCCATTGTCCTCATGCGCGGACACAGCTTATTGTAATATCACAATATCAAACAAATGCATGACACCCTGCCGCTTTCTGAAACAGCAGGATCGTCAGTTTTCCGGACAGGCATCTTTGTGCCTGACCAGTATGGTTATTGAAGCCGCAGGGGCGGTTTCGTACCCTGCGCTTTATGGAGGTGTAATTGATATGAAGGGATACAACACGCAGAACGGTTACATGGGATTTGTAAATGGAAGATATATACTCTTCTGCTCCGAGAGTGAGTACGTTGAGCTTATGCAGGAAGATGATACAGCTGAAGCATCCGCAGAGCTGGTGGCATAAAATGAGGTCAGAAGAACTGCTTTCGTCTGCGAACTGCTTCATAGCGGTGGACATGAAGTCATTCTACGCCAGCTGTGAAGCTGTTGCCAGGAACCTCGATCCGCTGAAAGTCAACCTGCTTGTGGCGGATTCCTCCCGTTCAGACAAAACCATATGTCTTGCAGTATCACCTTCCCTGAAGGCGATAGGCGTCCCCTCCCGGCCCAGGCTGTTTGAAGCGAAGCAGGCAATCCGGGAGTATGAGATCCGGCACCATACAAAAGTTGAATATATAACCGCGACTCCGCGCATGAAGCTTTATGAAAATGTCTCAGCCAGGATATACTCGATACTGCTTCATTATGTCGCCCCTGAAGATATCCATGTTTACAGCATCGATGAATCCTTTCTATATGTAACTCCTTATCTTCATAAGTATCAGGAGGAAGCCCGAAAGTCAGGGCAGCATCCGGCTCATGTAATGGCGATGGCCATGATACGGGAGATCTTAAAGGAAGCCGGTATAACAGCCACCGTCGGCATAGGCACAAATCTGTACCTCGCCAAAGTATGTATGGATATAACCGCAAAGAAATCTCCTCCTGATAAGGACGGCGTACGTATTGCCGAGCTTAACGAATCATCCTACTGCTATCGTCTCTGGAGCCACCGTCCGCTTACAGACTTCTGGATGGTCGGCCCCGGAAAAGCACGCAGGCTTGAAAAAAACTTCCTTTATACAATGGGGGACATAGCCGAGCGAAGCCAGTACGATGAAGACTTCTTCTATAAAGAGTTCGGTATAGACGGCGAAATCCTGATAGCGCACGCCTGGGGTATCGACCCGGTTACCATGAAGGATATAAAAGGTTATCATGTCAAAGGGCACAGCCTGAGCAACGGACAGGTACTGTGGCGGCCATACAAGTACAGCGAAGCCCGGATCGTATTCTCCGAAATGATCGACCGTCTCTGCTCTGACATGTTCAGGCACAGCTCAGTTGCAGGGAAATTCTCCTGGTGGGTGAGCTATGACTGGAAAAGCCTTGAAGAATTTCCGGACTATGAGGGTGAGGTCTGCATCGATTTTTATGGAAGGCTTCATCCCAAACACAGCAACGGTACCGTCCGCATGCCAATAGAAACCAACAGTACAGCTATAGCAAGGCCGCTTCTGCTTGCCGCATTTGATACCAGGACAGATCACCGGCTTTTATACCGGAGGCTCGGGATTGCAGCAGAAGGTGTCCGCGAGGACTACGGTTTCTGCCAGATGGACCTTTTTATAGATTACGAAGCCCTTGAACGCGAAAAGCGGCTTCAGGGGGCACTGTCCGAAATAAGAAGCAGGTACGGCCCGAACGGGATCTTTACCGGGAAGAACCTCCTGAAGAGTGCCACGCAGCTTGAAAGGAACAGCCAGGTTGGCGGACATAAAGCCTGACAATTAAGATCGGATGACATATAGCCTGATAATACAGGATGAAAAGTATAATGCCCTGCAGCAAGGATTGAACAGTATACGAACTGACAATAAAGATTGAACAGCATAAAGACTGGCAATAATGGTTGTACAGCATAGGAACCGACAATAATGGTTGTACAGCATAGGAACTGACGATAAGTAAGGGTTTAATACAGCCGGGAGGAGTTGAGCAGAATGAATGAACCGGTAGGCGCAATGCCGATGCCTGCAGATTTTAAGTATAAAGATGTATTTCTCCGTGGAAAGCCGCGCCATGTAAAGTATGATTCCTTCTGGCTGAGGCACCCTCCGATGGGTGTCCGGCGCTGGGCAAAGATATACGCTCCATTTGACGCACTGTCCGGTTTTGACGAATGTATAGATTCCAAGAAGGTTCTGTACTGCAGCAAAAGAGAGCTCAGCAACTCCGAGAAAAGTGCTGTCGAAGAAAAGCTGTCTGCTCTCCACTCTCTCACCATTAATTCACCCGCCTACAGAAAAAACCGTCCTGAAATATCAGTCACTTTCTTTGAACCATGCAATGATGAGCTCAGCGAATGGTACGAAAGCGGCGGAAGATACAAAACCGTCAACGGCCTGTGCCGGAAGGTTGATACATTAAATCGTACGATACACGTCATTGAAGAAACCGGAGAAGTCACAATAAATCTCGATGATATAACTTCCATTACAGACGGAAGAATATGCCAGCCAATAAACTGTGCTGAGCAATAAGCATTACACCCATTAAGGGATAAAACAGAACAGACCGTTTTGCATAATATCCATTACCGAAGGAGGGAGACAAATGATCATATGTACCTGCGGCTCCTGCCGTTATATTTTCAACTATCCGCTCGTTCCGCAAGGATGTCCCGACTGCGGAAAAGGTCCGGTCAGGATCGCGAATAAAACAGAGGTTAAAGAATATTACAGGCTGCAGCGGATTTTACGTGATGAGATAAGAAGAGGTCTTTACCCTGCTGTCGGCTAAGCATTATCCTGCAGGAAGATAAAGCCACCGGCGAATGCCGGGGCTTTGCAGGAGCAAGAGTTTTTCGCAGCCTGCGCATCTTTCAGAAGTTATTCATGTACAATGCCTGAAATATACAATTACTATTTTTTCACAGCCTGAGCGCAACGCATCACCAGTCCGACAGGCCAATGTATAAAGGAAGGAGTATCTAAAATGAAAACAATCAACAGAAAAATCCACGTAACTGCTATAGGCACCTCAGGCCGCATGCTGTTCTCTTTAGATTTCGAGCCTTACTTTCCCGAAAAAAGATACTACTCCGTCATGGAAAGCCTGTATCAGAATGAGGAATTAAAAGATCTGTTTAACGAAGAAATAACACGGCTCTTTATAGAAGAGGAAAAAGGAACCGACGAAACCGAAAGAGGCTTTTATGAAGGAATGACACTATCTGTTTATTCCAGGGGGTGCTGCGGCAAAATTGCCGATGTGTCACCCAAAGCCCTGGTCATGAGCGCATAAAAGCCCGAAATCCCGCTGACGTTCATGAAGCACTCCTTATGCTTGTTATTGTAATATCGTTACAATTCACTACGGACGTGAACAGTAACACCCTTTTTTGTTACTATTCACGGCCCAACCGCAAGCGGTTGGGTCTGAGCCCCCCATTCGGAATCTCGCCCTTGCGGGCTTCACCGCCGCTTTGCGAAAAAGATTCCTCATGAAGGGCTCAGACCCTGTAAGGAAATTTACTCTGGTCTGCTCAGCTCATGCAAGCATGGCAGAGCAGACCAGAGTAAATTTCCTTACGGCCGTGAACAGTAAGTTACTGTTCATG
>JAFUCO010000053.1 GCA_017459635.1 Blautia sp.
ACGATTATACCTTTCCCTATACTCCGGATGCCTGTCGAACAGCATAAGACTGCTCTTCCCTTTAATCCGGCCAACTACTTTCGCCACACTTTCTTTTGGGGGAATTGAAACATACATATGAACATGATCCGGCAGCGTTGCTGCCTTAATAATCGTCACACCCTCCATCTTGCATACTTTGGATATGGCTTCGCCAACTTCCTTTCTTAAATTTCCAAACATTACCTTTCTCCGATATTTTGGAATAAAAACAAGATGGTACGTGCAAATATATCTACTATGTGATAAACTTTGATTGTCCATGGACACCTCCGTTGTAATTAATGTGGTTTGTCAGACCCACATCTATTGTACAACGGAGGTTGTTTTTATGGTACCTCATTTATCGCCCCTTGCGTCCTCTGGTCTCCCCAGCTCTGCTGGGGGTTTGAGTCTGTTTCAATCAAGCTTTCCGAACAGCTTTTTCAGAAAAAAGGTTCCGGTTCCCCGGCCGCGCTTTCCGCGTACGACCGCAAAATAATCAAGCAGGCTGATCTGTATCCCGTTTTTCTCCATAATTGCTATATAGGCATAGCCCGTAAGCGCGTCCCCTTCATAAGCGCCAAATACCAGATATTTTCCCGCTTCCATCATTTCCCGGATGGCACTGAACGGCTTCAGCTCATCCCTTGGAAAATCCGCCTCCATATGAGTTTTGTATATCTCCCCGGCTTCTTTAATGTCACAGGACTTAATTGAAAAATCTTTCTCAGGTTTCTTACTTATCACTGGTCGGTCTCTCCACTCGCTATATCTGCAAACTCACACCTGGCTGCTTTTGCCAGATCCTCCGGCGCAACTTCTATCTGAAAGCCCACCTTGCCGGCGCTTACAAAAATTGTTTCGTGATCTCTTGCTGTCTCGTGTATAAACGTAGGAAACTGTTTTTTCATCCCGACAGGAGAACAGCCGCCGTGCACATATCCGGTGAGGGGAAGCAGCTCCTTCTGCGGGATCATGGCAATTGCCTTCTCTCCCGCCGCCTTTGCGGCTTTTTTGAGGTCAAGCTCCTTTTTTACCGGAACTACAAACACGTAGTACTGGCCGCTTTTCGCCCGGGTCACCAGGGTCTTGAACACTTTATCTGCGTTTTCCCCAAGGATGGCAGCGATCTCTGCGCCTGTCTTAGCAGGGTCAGGCTCATATGAATAGCTTTTATATGTGATCTTTTTCTGTTCGAGAACACGCATTACGTTAGTTTTTTCTGAATTCTTCATGATGTCCCTATATATACCTCCGGTCACTTTAATATAACTGACAGGTTCTGAAGGTCATGAAACCGCAACAGCCTTTTCATCTGCACTTCACGGCCGCTTGCGGCTGGGCAGTGAACAGTAACGCTTCGTGAAAGAAATCTGTCATGCAGTATTTAAAACTTGTCAGAACAACTCATTCCATTTATAATAAATGCAAGGTTTTTTATATCATACCATAAAGTAACGGAAAGGAAACACCTCTTATGAAGAAAATCACCAACAAACTATTATGGATCTTTGCCATTGGGCAGTTTGGCTGGAGCCTTCTCTCCGGAATCGTCTCCAACTGGATGGTATATTATTATACCGGAAGCCCGGATGCGCAGAATCCCAACACAGGCATTTTTGCCTCAGGCATCACTCAGAATCCCATAGTTTTCAAGCTCACACTTTTTGGCCTTGTTCTTGCTGTAGGCCGTATCTTTGACGCCATCACCGACCCGCTGATCGCCGGCTGGTCTGATGGATGTAATTATAAAGGCGGCCGCCGCATTCCTTTCATGCGGGCGATCGCTGTTCCGTTCTCACTTGTTACGATACTTCTGTTCGTCCTTCCGCAGACGGGGAATATTGTAGTAAACGATGTATTCCTCTTTGTGCTCCTTATGGTCTTTTACCTGTTCATGACCATCTTCTGCACACCATACAATGCGCTGATAGCAGAGCTTGGTGATACCCAGGAGCACCGGATCAATGTATCGACATATATTTCCTTTACCTTCATAGTCGGTCAGAGTCTCTCATTTATGCTGCCAAACGTTGCCGGCATGCTTGAGGGGATCGCAGGGCAGAAGAATTCCATCCGGCTTGCAGTAGCAATCATGGCTTCCATCGCCTGTATCGCCATGCTTTTTCCGTCCTTCTACATAAAGGAAAGGGATTATATCGACAGCAAGCCCAGCAAAACAAAGCCGTTTTCTTCCCTTCTCAAAACCTTCCAGAACGGACAGTTCAGGCGATTTGTCTACAGCGACGTTATCTATTTCTTCGCGCTTACACTGTTTCAGACAGGCCTTGCATTTTACGAGACAAAGCTTATGGAAATCGAAGACAAATGGACTTTTGTGCTGACAGCCACCATGACATTCATAAGCGTGCTTCTCTATCCGGTTGTCAACAAACTGGCCCCGAAGATTGGCAAAAAGAAGCTGATCATCACAGGTTTTTTCAGCTATTCGTTCGTATTCCTGATCACTTTCCTGTGCGGAAAAGGGCTTCACTGGGGCTTTATCATAGCCGTATGCGCTGCAGTCCCAATGGCCATCCTTGGAATACTTCCGCAGGCATGTGTAGCTGACATTGCCGAGCTCAGCCGCCTCGAATCCGGAGAAGACCGCAGCGGAATGTTCTTCGCAGCCCGTACCTTCGCCTTCAAGATGGGACAGGCCCTCGCGATGGTAGTATTCACTTCCGTAACCGTAGCAAAAACACCCGCAAGCTACAGACATACAGCGCTCATAGCAACCATAACCTGCCTCATCGGCGCATCGCTGTTCTTCCTATATAACGAAAAACGAATACTTGGAAGGATAGAAGAACTGAAATGATAAAGGGAGGGGTGTGAAAAAAGTCTTTTTCTCCACCCCGTACCCCTCTTCTTTTTCTATTGCAGCATTTTCTCCAACCGGAGAAGGGACGGCAACCGAAACTAAAACCGTGGGGAGGGAACGCTCTCAGAGTTGCGAAGCCCGACGTTCCCTCCCCACACCCCTCCTTCCCCGGGCACGCTTCTTACAACATAATAACAGTATATTTTCAAATAATACAGGGGCTGTGAAAAAAGTGAGACTTTTTTCACAGCCCCAATGTCGTTTGGACGGTTCTCTGTCTTATTTCAGTGTCTCCTCCAGGCTGTTTTCTGTTGGAGGGGTGCTGTAGGGCCATTCTATCAGCCTGACATTATTTTCCATGCACAGTGTCCTTTTCTGCCGGTCAAGCTCCTGACGTTGTGCCAGTGCTTCTTCACCTCCGAAGAATTCCACCGGGTGATAATGCTGTATTCCCTGATATTCAATTGCAGTTTTAATGGATGGTATGTACAGGTCCAGGCTCTGCCTTCCCAGCCATTCCGGACGGTATTGATACAGGGTATCCGGGTACTTTTCTCTCACCAGATGGAACAATGTCAGCTCATGTTTCCATTTAGGTTTTATCACGCCTTCAGCCGTAAGCCGGGTTCTTATCTTTGTACGCTCCATTCTCCAGTCGCTTTTGAAGCCGTCTTTTTCTTCATAAAGAGCAATATCTGTGTACCACCATTGAAAAAACGGCATAATCCTCTCTGTCAGGTTCCGGAAGAAATCCAGTTCCGAGGAAAAATAACCGCTTTCCAGGATATGCCTGATGTTCCGCCTTACATACACAGTCTTTACAGGATTATGATAATACGGCAGACTGCCCTGATATTTGGCAAGCCTGTCCGGCAGATATGGCGACCGCAGTACTGTTCCGTCTTCCCACAGATGATTCTGATACCAGGGAAGGGAATAGTCATAAAGCGAATATCCCCCATAAAGATCCTCTGACGGATTTGAATAAAGCAGATGAAACATCAGCATGATATCATCCATGTTTTTCTTGTCGAAAACTGCCAGATAATGCACTTTTTCTTCGTCCGGAAACAGGCTGAGAACAGGATGAAACTCCTCGGCTTTTTTGCACACTTCCATGATAACGAAAAACTGTGAAATGTAGCTTTCAGGGAACAGAAAACAGGCTTTTTTATCCGTATCAAAGTCCTGAAACTGCGCGAGAAACCTGTTCACACAGGCGTTTTCTTTTAGCGGTCCGGCTTCCTTTATCAACTGCATCGCAGCGTACCGGTACGGCAGATCCGACCATGAAAGCTGTACAAGAAACTTCTCGTAACGGCTGGTCTCATATTCTTCCCTGACATCCTCAAAGTCCTTCCGGTATGATTCATGCTCTTCCAGAAGCGCCTCCATGCTTGAGAAAGTAGTTCTCTCATGATACCTGGGATAACGCTCCCAAAGCATGACAAGCCGGTCAAAGCTCTTTTCCGGTGTCGGTTTTTTATGTGGTGGCGGGTACATATAAACTCCTTGCCGCTGATTCAGGATAAAAAACTCCGCGCAGCAGGCTGCGTGGTACCAGTACGTCTCTCGTAGTCTGCTGCACAGCAGACTGCTGTAATGTCTCCTGTTTTATTTCCCGTCAGGAAAGCTTGTGTACGCTCCTCTTTCCACTTCGGGGTATCCCGATGTTTCCTTTGCCTGTGAAAACGCCCTTATCATGAAAGCCATATTCCTTGCGAGATTTCTCATTGTCTGCAGGCCTTCAAGGTCCTTTTTAACATCCTCTGCCGTAAAGCCGTGCACCTGGTTCCAGTAGGTACTGGAAGCAACCGGCATGCCGCTTATGGTAAAGTATTTATTCAGAACGTCAAAGCTTGCAGTGTTTCCGCCTCTTCTGCAGCTGACAACTGCCGCGCCGACCTTCATGTGTTTAGGAAATGATGTACTGTAAAACAGCCTGTCCATGAATGAAAGTATGGTTCCGTTGGGCGAGCCGTAATATACCGGACTGCCAACCACCAGGCCGTCAGCAGCCTCTAATTTTGGAGCAGTTTCATTTACCAGATCATCGTTGAATACACATTTTCCGTTCTTGCTGCAGTATCCGCAGGCTGCGCAGCCGCGAATTGCCTTGCTTCCGACCTGAATAAGCTCTGTCTCGATATTCTCATTTTCAAACACCTTTATCATTTCTTCAAGCGCTGCCTCAGTACATCCCTTCTTGTGCGGACTTCCATTAAGCAAAAGAATTTTAGCCATTCTGAATCTCCTTTATGTTCATTTTCACTTGTTGATTTTATGTTTTCCGTCCAGTTGTTACCGGGTGTCAATACGTTAGTTTGTCTGATGATTTATCGTGCGGCTGCATTTGTTCTTTATGTAGTTTGTCTTATTCATCATCTGTTTTTCAAACGTTCTTCCGTTCTGCTGTTCAGGCCGCTGCTGCATTTTTCCTTATATAAAGCGACGCGGCTGCTCCAAGCAGCGCCATGCCTCCCATTCCCACAACGAACTGGTTTGTCGGTGTGTTTGCTCCCAGCAGCGATGCTCCTGCATTCAGCACCATAGGGGCAATAAGTCCGCCTATCGCGCCGATGATAGTATAGACTCCGTTTGCTTTTGCCACCGCCTCGTTCTTTACAGCCACACTGATCAGGAAGGCACCGATAGCGCTGAAGCAGCTAAGCGAAACCCCGCATAATGCGCTTGTTATTATTACTCCCGGCATTCCCGGAACAAGCAGCATCACGGCATATCCTGCCGCGGCGCAGAAGATGGAAAACGGCAGGGTTTTATTCTTCAAAATGCCTGTGAGCTTCGCAAACAGGATTCCCATACACATGGCACATGCAGCATTAATTGTCGCAGCCATTCCCGCCGCAGAAGGATCCTGTGTTATTTTTTCAGAAATATACAGGCTGATATTTGTACTGTACGCATTTATGAACAGTGTATGCGCAAAGGACATGAGCGATATGGAATAAACCATGCTGTTCAGCTTAAGATCCGATGCCGAAGAAGCCTGTACCGGCGGGGTCTCCGGGAGCATAAGGCCTACAATGAGACATCCCGCAAATCCCGCAAGATATATGAGAAAATAAAGCCTCAGGCCGCTTTTCGCCAATATTCCTCCGAGCATGTTTGCTATCATTGTGCCTATCCCCATCGCTACAACATGAAGCCCCATATACCCGGCTCTTTTGTCAGGCTCGAAGAAATCCGATATGATGGCTGAATTAAGCGGAGCCGAGATGGCAAATCCAAAGCCAATCAGTATCCGGCATAACATCAGCACAGCAAATCCTTCCACCAGGCAGGGAATCGTCCCGGTCAGACCAACGATGGCAAGGCCAGCCATGACCAGCTTTTTCTTTGATACTTTTGTTGTCAGCCAGCCAATACTCAGCGACCCGGCTATCAGCAGCGCATAGGGTATTGTCTGAAGAAGCTGTATCGTCCCGGTACTGTACTGACTGTATTTTTCCGATATCATGTTAAGAACCGGCATAACCCCGGTGATCTGAAGCCCGAAGGCAAAAGCATTCGCACAAATGCCCAGGGCAATCTTCATCGATCTGTTCATGTTATTCTACTCCTTATATCAAGCAGTATTAAAAAATCAGCAACTGTTCAAAACCTGGTCAGAAACTCCACCAGAGCATCTGCCATTTTTGTGCTGCCTGTTATGTAGCTTCCGTGGTTTTCACCCTCAAATATCATAAGCTCCGCGCCGGGGATCGAATCCGCGATCATCCGGGTGTGCTCTTCTTTTATTATATCATCTTCTCCCGCTGTGATCAGCACGGGGATATCTATTCCGGAGAGCTCCTCATAAGATATATCAGGTTCATTGGCGATCATAGCTGACATAGGGTCTCCGCCTATAGAACTCATCAGCCTGACAGGATTGATAAAGTATCCTTTGAGGCCATCAGGAGATACGTTTGCTCCGCTCGCAGCAACCGCGCGCAGCGTCCCCGGATGTCTTATCTCGGTCAGCAGTCCTATTATACCGCCGTCGCTCCATCCATAAAGTGCCGGCCGGTCAAGATTCCAGAAGGAAATCAGCTCATAAACATCATCCGCCATATCAGCATAATGATATTCTTTCTCCGGCTCGTTTGCCCCCTGCCCTCTTGAATCAGGCGCATACACCTTATAACCCGCATTTACCAGAGTTTCTGTTATGAGTCCCAGATCTCTGTGGCTTCCCCCGTTTCCGTGCAGGAGTATGACGGGAGGCCCTTCTTCTCCGAATATCTCATAGTGTATCGTTACACCGTTCACTTCAGCGGCAGGATATTCCGCGGCTTCAGTCACCGCGTCAGACCGCGCCTCCTGCGGATCTGTCCTCAGAACGAGGCCTGCGCCGAGGATAGCCGCTGTAAAGAGTATAACCAAAATCAGATTCTTCTTCATAAGCCATCACCCGTAAACACAGAGGGCGGCTTTCTGTGCTGACAAGTCAGCGCAGAAAACCGTCCCGACATCTAAATGACATTGAACCCGTCCCTTTTGTTCCCCTGTGTCAGAAATCCAGTCCGGGGACCCAGAGCATTGAGTCCTCAATGTCCCTTACCGTTCTGCTGCCGGTATACCCCATCACGGTTATCAGTTCCTCGTTCATGAGCCTGATCTTTTTCACTACGCCTTCAGTGCCTTCCTCGACCAACGGCTTCATTATCGCCCTGCCAACCGAGACTGCGTCCGCGCCAAGTGCTATTGCTTTGAAAGCGTCTATACCGTTATCAATATGGCAGTCAACAAATACGGCCATTCCGCTCTCACCTACTGAATCGATTATATCCGGGAGCACCATGAGCGGAGGAACCGCTGAGGGCAGTCTTCCGGAGTGATGGCTCACGACTATTCCGGCCACGCCGCAGGAATCGCACTTGAGCGCATCCTCGACGCTCAGGACGCCTTTTATAACGAACGGCAGTGAAGTAGACTCGACATATTTCATAATATCCTCGAGCATGACAGGCCCCATCTGTTCCCCGTCCACTACATCATACTTTCCGTCATTTCCATAAACATGGTCCGAATCAATTCCAACCGCAAAGGCGCCGTGCTCTTCTGCAAACCGGATCTGGTCAAGTATCTTCTGATGGTCTGCAAAGGGTTTGATAATACGGACGGTCTTTGCGCCTGTTGCAAGGATCTCGCCCATCAGGTTATCCGGCTCCATTCCAACCCAGTTAAGAATATTCAGCTCTTTCGCAGCCCTGGCATATTCCACCATCGCGCTTTCGCGGTCTGCTCCAAGCGCTTTAAGGTGTGAGAAAGCCGGTGTCATGATCGGTGAGCTGAATTTTTCCCCGAAGATCTCGGTCTCTATTGATGGAAGGACGCTGTCGATTATCCTCTGTTCAATAAGAATAGAGTCGAGATACTGTCTTGTATATTCGTTTACGTCGATTTTCTTGCCACTGTACTTATCTTCCATTACTTGTGATCCTCCTGTTAACGATCTGCATATAAATCTGTGTCTGTGTTATTCAATACCCGGATATATTTCGCCCGAATTCTTAAGCGGCATTCATCCGGCTGCATCAGCTGTTTCCGCCTGAATGCGCAAGCGACATTCATCCGGCTGCGCCATCTGATTCCGCCTGGATGCGCAATCGATATTCATCCGGCTTCGCCATCTGATTCCACCTGAATGCGCAAGCGGTCATCTGTATTCCTTTTTTCCTACAAAAAGAGTACCGACCTTGCTTCCTTTTGCAATGTCATAAAGCACTTCCGGATTTTTGCCATTGGTGACTATTGTGTTGATCCCGTTGCCCGTAGCCAGATCCGCTGCCTGCAGCTTTGTCTTCATGCCTCCGGTGCCGCGCCTTGATCCCGCGCCTCCGGCAAGATTGTACACGCTTTCATCGATCTCCTCGATCCTGCCGATAAGCCTGGCATCCTTGAAAAGCCTTGGGTCCTTATCAAAGAAGCCGTCTATATCAGACATGATCACCAGAAGATCCGCCTGGCAGAGAACCGCAACTACCGCTGAAAGCATATCGTTATCGCCGAAAAGCCTGTCCACGGATTCAATCTCTGTGTAACTTACCGAATCATTTTCATTCACGATCGGTATGACGCCCATTTCAAGAAGCGCATTAAAGGTGTTTGTCAGGTTTTCCTTCTTTTCTTCCTGTTTGATGTCCTCGGCATTAAGAAGTATCTGGGCCACGATCTTGTCATAATAGCCGAAAAACTTGTCATACAGGAACATGTTTGTGCACTGGCCGACAGCAGCTGCTGCCTGCTTCATACGCATCGTCGTCGGTTTTTCGGTAAGATGCATGGTGTTTGCCCCGACCGCTATGGCTCCGGAGGAAACAAGTATCACCTCGTTTCCCATATTCTGGATATCCGAGAGCGTCATTGCCAGCTTTTCCATAGTTCTCAGGTTGCTTTTTCCAAGTTCGTTGGTGAGGGTCGAAGTTCCCACCTTGACAACAATTCTTCTTTTCTTCATCGTGCAGCTAACTGCCTTTCTGTCTATATTCTACTGCTCAGGTACATATTCATTATGACCTGCCTGCCCAATCCTTCTGCCATAAACTGCCGGTTCTTAAAGTGAAGGATCATCCTCAGCTCCATATGCGAACTGATAAAGCATGACCGCTCCTTCAGGAAGCCTTGGCCCCGGACGGCACATCTCAAATCCTGTAAAGGTTCTGACAGAACCTTCCTTAACTGCTTTTACATCTGCCCATCCGGGTTCAGCCAGAATCCGCTCTTCCGTCAAAGGAGTACTCCTGTTATCAGGTGCGACCGAGACGATGTGATCAGGATTCCTTTGGGCAGCCTCCTCAGCCGTTATTTCACAGAATCCCTCCATATCACCGAAAACGTTCTCCAGTCCCACAAGCTTTGAAAGAGTGTTCAGCAGTGTTCCGCTTCCGGCCGTCATGAGTGTTCCGGTTTCCTCCGGAGATGCCACGAGAAAGAGCACTGACTGCGGCTCTCCCTCCAAATGCTCAGCGGAGGATTCAAGGATTTCCAGCGTGGAAAGCATTCCCTCAACAACATAGCCTGCAATATCCTCTTTTCCAGTCAGCTTTCCGACCATCCTGACCGCGTCAAAAGTACCTTCCACATCCTGCGCTTCACAGAAAACTACAGGTATCCCTTCCTGCGTAAGCTCATCCGCCTGCTCAGCCGTCATATCCCCGCTGCCTGCAAGTATCAGATCGGGAGCAGAAGCTTTTAAAAGCGACAGATAAGCTTCCCCGCCTGTATCAATGACCGGTACATCCAGTATTTCGTCAGGATAATCACACGCTTCTGACCTGCCGCAAAGAAGCCCCGCAGCTCCGATGGAATTCATGATCTCGCATCCGGCAGGAGACAGTGATATCACATTTCCGGCCGGGGAACCAATGCTTACAGTTCTGCCCGACATATCGGTCACCGTTATCCCGGCCTCAGCTCCTGCCTGTACACATGGCAGGGCAGCAGCTGTAAGAAAAAGCGCTGCAGTTAAACTGATCTTTATAATATGTTCAGTAAATCTGTTGTTCATAATCTTCACATCGATTTTCTCTCAGCAATCTCAGCCATCTTCGCGTCATTAAGCCTGGTGTCGCCGTGGACCCGGCTGTATGACAGATACCCGTTCATCCGGTCGATCTTTGTCAGATTTCGTGACCCGCATACCGGACAGACATCCATCTCAAGCTCCTCATGTCCGCAGTCATCACAATACGCAAGCGAAAGATTTACACCCTCATAATAGCCAAGCTTCATAGCCCGGCGGATAAGAGTGCGGACTGCTTCCTTATTATAGCTGATCGGATAGCGCACATACTGGATCTTTCCGCCGTTGCAGAGTTCCCAGAACCTGCCTTCCAGATCCTGCTTCTCGATGGGGGTGACATCCTCGGTCACATGGCAGTGGAAGCTGTTGCTGACATAAGGTCTGTCAGACACGCCCTTTATGATCCCGTACATTTTACGGAACTGCTCCACCTGCAGGCCGCAAAGGCTCTCTGCCGGAGTTCCGTAGATCGCATAAAGATAGCCGTCCTCTTTTTTGTACTGTGCCACCTTGTCATTGATATACTTAAGAACCTCCAGCGCGAACTGCCCGTCCTCTGCGATCGACTTTCCGTTATAAAGCTCCTGGAGCTCGTTAAGCGCCGTGATGCCAAAGGAAGAGGTCATCGGCTTAAGTATCTTGCCGATCTTCTCATCCGGCCTTAAGTGTCCGCCATAGAAGCCGCCTTCGCAGTACGCCAGCGGGTTAGTTGATGCCCGCATCTGTCCCAGGTATTCGTATGTCCTGATATGAAGGTTGCGGATCATCTCAAGATAAAAGTCCAGTACTTCGTAGAAATCCCTGCTCTCTGATCTTGCTTTGGCAAGGATCATAGGAAGGTGCAGGCTTACCGCGCCGACATTGAAACGTCCGACAAATACCGGAACATCGTTCTCATCCGCCGGCTGCATGCCGCCGCGCTCATACCATGGGCTTAAGAATGCCCGGCATCCCATCGGGCTGATAACCCGGCCGTATTTTTTGTACATGCTTGAAATATATCCCTCCCCCGTCAGAGACAGCCAGTCAGGATACATGGTTTTTGAAGAGCAGTCCACGCCCGCTTCAAACACGTCCTCACAGATCTTCCCTTTTCCGTGAAGGTTCTCATCATAGAGGAAAACGATCTTCGGGAAGAGAACCGGTTTTTTATGTCCCGCTTTTCCCTGGCCGCCCTTATGGACCTGCATAAGGGAGATATTGCACATCTTCTCGAATTTCTCTGTGCCCAGTCCCATCGTGACAGTGACAAACGGGTAATCTCCCCGGGAAGAGCCCACCGTATTGAGCTTATACTCGATGCCCTGCCAGCCCTGGTCAAAATCACGGCGGACCTTATCAAGCGCATATTCCACAGCGCGTTCCTCACGCCCGGCCCAGTTTTCATCCGCATACTTCAGGAATTCATGGACATACTTGTCATAGCTCTTCTGAGCATACGGCCCGAGGATCTTGTCAACCTCCGGAACCGTAAAACCGCCGTACTGCTGCGCGGCTGTAGAAAGAATTATGTCTCCCATTACATCAAAAGCCGTATCAAGTGTTTTCGGCTCGTTGTACCAGACATTTCCCATTTCGAATCCGTCCTTCATAACCGAGGCCAGATTGAACAGGCAGCAGTTCATCGTGTCAAGACGCGCCGACTGGTCATGGATGTAAATATAGCCGTCCTTGCACGCCTGCAGCTCATTCCGGTTCATAAAGAACTTGCGGTAAAGCTCCTTGTTCAGTTCGTTAAAAATTAGGCTCCGCTTGGTCGCAACCAGTGCGCTGTCAGTGTTGGCATTGCTCTTGTCACCGATGTAGCGGATAGCCTGGCTCTTTGTATACACATCATCCATCATATGGATGAAATCCAGCTTGTAATTCCGGTAATCGCGATAGCTCTTGGCAACTGCCGGATTGACCCTCTCAAGCGCGCCTTCGACAATATTGTGCATCTCCTGGATCTCGATATTCTCCTTTCCAAGAGATTCCGCCTTCTCCTCGGCAAAACGGCAGATGAACTCCTTCTCCTCATCCGAGAATGTATAAAGGATACGGGCCGCCGACTTATTGACCGCAGCCACGATCTTCTGCGCATTGAACTCCTCCCGTGTGCCGTCTTTTTTAATTACATATATCATAAAGGTCCTGTCACTCCTTTCCTCTGTGCAAAATATCAGATCATCGCATTGAAACTCTATATCTTGTAAAACAAAGGCGACTCCAATTCCATATATAGTATCTTATCCGCGTATAAGAGTATAACACAGATATATAAAAAATGAAACCTTATATTTTCAAAGTAAAGGGGCTGTGAAAAAAGCCTTACTTTTTTCACAGCCCCTTGTTTCTATGGTAACCAAAAAAGAGCGTGCCCAGGGAAAGGGGGGTGTGGGGGGAAAACGTCGGGCTTCGCAACTCTGAGAGCGTTTTCCCCCCACACCTTTCGGTGCATCTGCTTTAAGGCGTGAGCGAATCAGCCTAAAAGAAAAGGGGTTAGGGGTGGCGAAAAAAGTAAGTTTTTTTACAGCCCCTTACTTTAAAAAAATATTGCACACTTCCCACATCCCTGATATAATAACGCGCATATAAAAAGGAGGGTGACATCATGGAAAACTTAATAACTCCGCTCGGGTATAAGGCATCTCTCGACCTTCATGACACACAGGTCGCAATCAAAACAGTTAAGGACTTTTTCCAGCAGACCCTGGCGCAGAAGCTCAATCTGCTCCGTGTTTCGGCACCGGTTTTCGTTGACCCGGCATCGGGTCTTAATGATAATCTGAACGGTGTGGAACGCCCGGTCGGCTTTGACATACTGGATTATGAACATAATGCCGAGATCGTTCACTCTCTGGCAAAGTGGAAACGCTACGCTCTGCAGAAGTACGGCTTCCAGTGCGGTGAAGGTCTCTATACCGATATGATAGCTATCCGTCGTGACGAAACGCTCGACAATATCCACTCTGTCTATGTGGATCAGTGGGACTGGGAGAAGGTCATCCGTAAGGAAGAGCGCACCATGGACACCCTTATCCATACCGTGCGTACTATCTACAGTGTGCTCCGCAAGACCGAAAAGTACATGGCCGTACAATATGATTATATAGAGGAAATACTTCCAAGAGAAATCGCTTTTGTCACAACCCAGGAGCTTGTTGACATGTATCCCGACCTTACTCCAAAGGAAAGGGAATACAAGGCTGTCAAGGAGAAAGGCGCTGTCTTCCTCATGCAGGTCGGCAAGAAGCTTTCAAATGGAGAGCGTCACGACGGACGTGCTCCGGATTATGACGACTGGGAACTTAACGGCGATATTCTGGTATACTATCCGGTGCTTGACATCGCGCTTGAACTCTCTTCAATGGGTATCCGTGTAGACGAGGAATCGCTTGACAGGCAGCTCACCGAAGCAGGATGCGATGACCGCCGCTCTCTTCCGTTCCAGAAAGCCATACTCAACAAGCAACTTCCGTACACCATCGGCGGCGGCATAGGCCAGTCACGTATCTGTATGTTTTTCCTGCGAAAAGCTCACATAGGTGAAGTGCATGTTTCCCTGTGGCCGGAAGAAATGGTCCAGGACGCTGCAAAAGCAGGAATTCCTCTGCTGTAATTTATATAAGACAGGGCTGGCGCACTGATTCTTCAGTGTGCCAGCCCTTTTATTCTTCTCTTCCGCTTTCAGACATCTGCCTGAGTGTGTCTGATTTCTTCTGTACGATGTCCGCATTGTCATTCCTCTCAGCAGGCTGCCGTCCTTCGGATTCCCCAGACTGAGATTCTGTTTTATTATCTTCTTCAAATATCAGGCCGGAATCTGATATACCTGAAGCCTTTGTTCTTTCTCTCAGCTGCCGTTCAGAATCTATATTGCCCATCAATATACACATCAGCATCAAAGCCGCACAGATAACAATAAAGAGCAGCAGCCGCAGATGTCTTTTATCCTGCATTTTTCCCATAAACCATGATCTCGGAAATACAGGTATCTCTCCATTCAATCCCCGGATATACATCTTTTATTACAAGGCGCATGCTCCGGGCTGGTATCTCACTGCTGAATTCCACCCACTGCACAACTCTATCGCTGCTGAATTCAAGCTCAAAGCTTTTCCCTTCGATCTGCAGCTCTACAGATTTCGGAGTCGCGTTCCCATAATAGTAACGGCTGTCATCAGCCCAGTTTCCCATCTTAAAGCCAATGTATCTGACCCTGAACGCCGGATCAGGTTCCCAGCTTATCCATTCTCCGATACCGTATCCGTCTGTCCCTTCCTGCCAGGAGGTCTCTTCTCTTCCATCGAAAAGCACAGCCGGAGAGTTGTCTATATTCTCCTGCATTATTGAGCTCGAAGCGTTCGTGCCTGAAACCGATGCAAGTGTATACCCTGAAAGATCAGGATCCATATTTAACGGTAACACAGATGCGGTAACATTTTCCATAGAAAAGCTGTTGTCAGCCGCCTGTCCGACACTTTCCATGCTTACAAGCGCGCCGGATCCGGATGTGCCCTCTGCAGTACTCCCTGAAGTTTCTGATCCGGACGCACCTTCTGCAGTGCTTCCTGATGTGCCCGGTCCGTCTGCAACTTCTGCAGCACTTCCTGATGCATCTGACCCGCCTGCACCTTCTGCAGCACTTCCTGATGTGCCCGATCCGCCTGCGCCTTCTGTAGCACTTCCTGATGTGCCCGATCCGCCTGCACCTTCAGACTCTGTCTTTGAATGATCATCTAGATATTCGATCACGGGAGCATCTGACGATGCTTCCTCCGAACCTTCGTCAGAATTTCCGGTCTGGCCGCTGTTATCTGAAACTGATGTATTTCCTTCCGACGTCTGCTGTCTGCCTGAAACCGCGCTGCGGCCTGATCCTCCGTCAGATATCCGGATATTGCGGCTGACCAGTCTGAAAACCATGAGGCCTGCAGCGACCGTGAGCGCAAGAATAACAGTTGCCGCTATAATAAGGGGAAGGCTTTTGTCATTGTCCCGCCCGTAATCATTATTTCTTCCAAAGCCTGTATCGTTGTTCCGCCCCGATGCCTGCACCTGCTGTCCGGGTGCCTGCCGCTGTGTCCCGGTTTGTGCTCCTTCCGGAGTTTTCCTGCTGCGCTGCATGTCCGCACGGCTTTCTCCGGAAGCACTCCTGCCTCGCTGCATGTCCGCACGGCTTTCCCCGGCTGTACTCCTGCTTTGCCTTTCCTGCGATGTATCTCTGTCCTGGTTTACCGTTCTGTTTCCCGGAATGATGTCAGTATTTCTGTCCTCATAAGGCCGACGCCTTCTTTTATTCTCCTGCTGCCGTATATCCGAACCGGCGTTCCGGCCGCTGCGGACCCCGTCATACGAAAGCCCTCCGACCAGCATCTCTTCCGGATCATCATGCCCGGCTTCTTCGGCCGGTGTCCATTCATCTTCCGAATACAGCGGAGACCCGCATCTCCTGCAGAATTTTGCTGTGTCAACATTGCGGTATCCACAATTTATACAGAACATGCACGTCACCTCCGTTTCCACCTGTATCGTGAATCACACATATGTTCCGTCCTTATTATCGGAAACCACGCATATGCTTCTATCCTTAATATCGGGAATCGCCCGTTTATTCCCGTCCTTATCTTCTGGCTCTTATCGCCATCATTATCACTCCTGAAAGAAGCGCCATGACCGGCAGAAAAATAAATACTATCCCCGGGGTCATATTTGCAAAATCAGTCACATCCGCAACTGACACACCGAATTTTCTGCCCAGGTCGCTGATAGTCTTCGTAACCGGCGAGATGGACCTCACCTCAAAGTAACAGCTTGCCCTTATGAGCAGGGCCGTTGCTATATTAAGAAAACAGCTGACTATAACAGAAATGTATTTCAGCATCTCGGCGCGTGTCAGGCAGATCACTGCACATATTACATTTACTGCAACGGTAAGGACCATCGCCGCACAAAGAAGCAGCAGATTCTGTCTTAGCTTTTCAATCTGCAGCCTTATATCGGTCGTGTCGAATCCTGATACCTTTCCGACAACATTTCCAACCAGTCCTTCTTCATCCGTGACAGTTTTAAATATATCGCTTTCCAGGACCTCCTGAAGACGCTCTGTCTGTTTATAAACCCCTTTAAGATCCCACTCGGTCTTAGCCGCAAGAACCTCGGAATAGACAGACACCATCGGCAAAAATGCAGCAAAGATGCACAGTGCCGAAAGAAGCGCTATCAGGTACCATCGGAAATCTTTTTTCCTTTTCTCCATATTCTGACCTTTCATTCAAGTCCGGCGGCTGCCGGACTTATACCGGTCTGCGCTTAAGCTTGCCTGTCACCTTACCCTGTAAAGCGACAGGCTGATCTGGCCTGTCTGTCACCTTACCCTGTAAAACGACAGGCTGATCTGGCCTGCCTGTCACCTTGCCCTGTAAAACAGCAGGCTGATCTATCTCCCTGTAATTGACATTCTTCCGATATGACGGTTTACAAGATCATCGATAACCGGGATCCTCAGGTTTCTGTATTTGAGCGCCTTGAAGCCTGAAAGGATAAGGAACAGGTCGCGGATAAACAGTACGATATAAGTCAGTATATTCAGGATATCTGTGAAGAACACGCCGGTGATTCTGTCAGCGGTTCCCAGCGATATCGTCGTCAGCAGCATATTGATGATGTCTACCATCACCTCTTTGAAATATACAAGAAGATTGATGAAGCCGAACAGAAGCCCGAAGCATACCATTATCGCAATAACCTTAAGCGCCACAGCGCGGAGCCACTGATCCTTCTCCTTTATAAGTACGTAACCCGCAAGGAGTACAGGAACGACCGGAATGGAACCCATAAGTCCCGACCAGTAAATAAGGGCGGCAAACAGTGCTATCGAGATGCCTATCTCCGCCATCTTTACTCCGGCAGCCGCCGGAGCTTCTTTTTTATCAGTCTGTCCCTGTCCGGGAGCAGCCGCCACTGGAGCTCCGCAAATCGGGCATGTAACTGAATTGTCATCAATTTCTTTTCCGCAGTTTTTGCAAACCATCTCAGGTCCTCCCTTTTGCATATTTTATAGCGTCGTTATGTTCAGCAGGCCGGAAGCCGGCTTCATCCGTGTAATGATAAGCGCTCCCTGTATGATCTCAACTGTTTAAAAACATTTTTGAACAGCTGCACACTATTGCCAAATACAGTATAACATACGCTTTTTTGTTTCACAATGTCAAAAGTTCAGTCCCATCCCGTAACTGCATAGTTACTACTCACGGCCCAGCCGCAGGATGCCGGGCCTGAGCCCTCCTTTCGTAAGAGCGCCCTTGCGGGCTTCATCGCTGCTTCGCAAAAAAGACCCTCATGAAGGGTTCAGACCCTGTAAGATTTCATCCAGATCGATCTCACCTTCAAAAACGGTTGCTGCCGGGCCGGTCATGTAAACATTATTGTCCTTCTGATCCCAGAATATAGAAAGATCTCCGCCCCGAAGATGTACCGTTACCGGTTCCTCTGCAGATGCCAGGCCATTAAGCACCGCCGCGACCGCTACTGCGCAGGCTCCGGTTCCACACGCCAGAGTCTCACCGCTGCCGCGCTCCCATACACGCATTTTCAGTTCGTTATGCCCGGCCTTCTCCACAAATTCGGTGTTGATGCGGTCAGGAAACAGAGGATGATTTTCAAAATACGGTCCCATTTTTTCAAGATCCATGCCGTCTATTCCCTCAGTAAATATAACAGCATGAGGATTTCCCATTGAAACGGCAGTAAATCTGTATCTGTAACTGCCGGCCTCGAGAGGCTCATTTATGATCCTGTCTTTCTCAGAAAGGACCGGGATCTTAGCCGGTTCAAGCACCGGCGAACCCATGTTTACCCGCACAGACTGTACTTTTCCGCCCGATATCGTAAGATGAAGCGTTTTTATCCCGCTTCCTGTCTTCACAGTTATCGTTTCTCTGTTCACAATGCCATGGTCATATGCATATTTCGCAACACACCGTATGCCGTTCCCGCACATAGCGCCCCGGGACCCGTCGGCATTGTACATCACCATCTCGCAGTCCGCATCATCGGCAGGGCAGATCAGGATAAGCCCATCCGACCCTATCCCAAAATGTCTGTCGCTCACAAACCTTGCAGCCGCCGGTGCATCCGCCACAGTCTCCTCAAAGCAGTTTACATAAACGTAATCATTCCCTATTCCATGCATCTTTGTAAATTTCATACTGGTACCTCATAAAAAACAGGATATGCCAAATAATACCACACTATGTTTCCGTCCCTGTAACCCACACTTTTCGCCCTGCGAAACGGCCGCAGAGCCCGAAAGTGCAGGATTGCCATTGCAGAAAGCAGACTCTGCCGCCTGCAGCCGGGGCCGTAAACAGAGTAACCTGATTGTAATTGTTCCGAACAGATACATCTGATTATAAAAAGCCTCTGCGCTTTATGCAAGTCATCTATTGCATTTCAGCGAGAATCTGTTAGAATAGGCAGAGGAACTTTTATACATGACAATGCATTTTTATGCAAAAAGGAGGAAAAAAATGATAAACCTGAAGAAAGCAGCCGCATTAGGCCTTACTGCCGCCATGACACTTGCAATGAGCACAGGTGCATTTGCAGCGGTTGAATCCGTAGATGACCTTGAAGGCGCAACCATCGGTGTACAGATGGGAACCACCGGAGATATCTATGTTACAGATTATGAAGGCGATGAGGCCGGAACCACCGTTGAGCGTTTTTCCAAAGGCGCACAGGCTGTTATGGCACTTGTACAGGGCAAGGTCGACTGCGTAGTCATCGACTATGAACCTGCGAAGAAATTCGTAGAAGCCAACGAAGGCCTCAAGATCCTCGATGAGGATTTCGCCCTTGAAGAGTACGCCATCGCTGTTTCAAAAGACAACCCGGAGCTCACCGAAGCAATCAACGGTGCCCTCGCAGAGCTTAAAGAAGACGGCACGATCGACAACATCATCGCCAACTATATTGGTGAAGAGCAGGGACAGCATCCCTACGAATCTCCTGAAGATGTTGACCGTTCAAACGGAACCCTGGTCATGGGCACCAATGCTGCTTTCGAGCCCTATGAGTTCTATGACGGCGAGACCATCGTTGGTATCGATGCCGACATGGCACAGGCAATCTGCGACAAGCTTGGATACGAGCTTCAGATCGACGACATGGAGTTCTCATCTATCATCAATGCGGTACAGACCGGAAAAGCTGATGTCGGCATCGCAGGCATGACAATCACCGAGGACCGCCTTAAAAACATCGACTTTACAGAGCCGTACACAACTGCCCGTCAGGTTATCATTGTAAAAGAATGATATAATGCAATGCAATATAAATACTGCAGTCTGAAGGATATTGCAGTTACTATTCACGGCCCAACCGCAAGCGGCTGGGCCTGAGCCCTCCATTCGGAATCTCGCCCTTACGGGCTTCAACGCCGCTTCGCGAAAAAGATTCCTCATGAAGGGCTCAGACCCTGTAAGGAAATATCCTTTGCCCTGCTCTGCTCATGCAAGCATGGCAGAGCCGGGCAAAGGATATTTCCTTACGGCCGTGAATAGTAACATATTGCAGTAAATAAATAAGTTTTTTCTAAACGAGGTGTAATTTTGTCTTTCCAGGAAAGGTTTTCCTTAAATTTTATCGAAAAAGGCAGATACAAGTATCTTGTATCGGGCATTGAAAACACGCTTCTGATAACGATAGTCGCTGCCGCCATCGGTATAGCGCTTGGATTTCTGATCGCGATCATACGTTCTACGCATGACAAGACCGGACGCCTCAGGATACTGAATGCCTTATGCAAACTGTATCTGACGGTGATCCGTGGAACGCCCACTACTGTACAGCTGCTGATCGTTTATTTTGTCATCTTCAGCTCGGTTTCCAGGCCTATGCTGTCGGCATTCATAGCCTTCGGGCTTAACTCAGCGGCTTATGTGGCCGAGATCGTACGATCAGGCATCATGTCCATCGATCCTGGACAGACCGAGGCAGGACGTTCTCTGGGCCTTTCATATGCCCAGACAATGACTTACATTATCATCCCGCAGGCTTTTAAGAATGTCCTGCCGGCCCTTACCAACGAATTTATCGTACTGCTGAAGGAGACCTCTATCTGTATTGCAATCTCTCTTCGGGATCTTACGTACGGAACACAGCTGATCAGCAGCCAGACCTATGACTATATGTTCCCGCTCCTTGCCGGCGCGCTTATCTACCTTGTCATAGTTGTATTTCTTACCTGGCTGTTTGGAAAACTGGAGAGGAGTCTGAGGAAAAATGAACGGTGAAGTGCTGCTTGATATACAGGGACTTGAAAAGCATTTTGGTGACAACAAAGTCCTGCGCGGCATTACCACGCAGATCAGAAAAGGCGAGGTAGTTGCCATTATCGGCCCTTCGGGCTGCGGTAAATCCACATTCTTGCGTTCCCTCAACCTTCTTGAAGAGCCGACAGGCGGAAAGATCCTGTTCGAAGGAACCGAGATAACAGGCACCAAAGTTGATGTAAACCATATACGCCGTAAAATAGGCATGGTGTTCCAGCAGTTCAACCTGTTTCCACACCTTACCATACGCAGGAATATCACTCTCGCCCCGGTAAAGCTTGGAATACTTGATAAGCATGAAGCAAACCGCCGTGCGGATGAACTTCTTAAGCGTGTAGGGCTTCCGGACAAGGCTGATGCATATCCAGAACAGCTGTCCGGCGGACAGAAGCAGCGTATAGCGATCGCCAGGGCAATGGCGATGAACCCGGATGTAATGCTTTTTGACGAGCCCACCTCCGCTCTCGACCCCGAGATGGTAGGCGAAGTGCTCGAGATCATGCGCGAGCTTGCCGAATCCGGCATGACCATGGTAGTAGTAACGCACGAGATGGGCTTTGCACGCGAAGTCGCAACAAGGGCAATATTCATAGACGAAGGCGTGATCAAAGAAGACAACACACCCGAGGAATTCTTCAGATCAACACAAAATGAACGACTGAAAGACTTCCTGTCAAAAGTGCTTTAAGACACAAAAAGAGAACGAACGCAGGGGAGGGTTCTCTGTGCTGATTTTGCAGCACCAGGAACCCTCCCCTGCGTTCGTCCGAAGTTCATTCCCATGTTCGCCCAGCGTTCATTCCCGCGTTCGCCCGGCGTTCATTCCCGCGTTCGCTCTGTATTCAGTTTTTTAATCTCACTGTACCCGTATTTCATTATGTCCTTGCGTGTCACTATCCCTATGAAGAATCCCATATCGTCCACTACCGGGACGAAATTCTGGTTTATGGCACAATCCAGCAGGTCCTCTATGTTCGCGCTTGCCTTAACCGGTTTATAGGTAGCACGCCGCGGTATAGCCATTATAGAGACCTCTTCAGTATCCGAAATGCTGCCCAGGTTCAAATGGCGGAGCCCCCACAGCAGATCCCCCTCCGATATGGTTCCGGTGTATTTACCGTCCTCACTCAGCATCGGGATACAGGAATACTTGCGGGCTTCCATCTTCTCCAGTGTCTGTCTGAATGTATCATTCTCATATATATAAGCGACTTCGCTCTTCGGTGTCAGAAAAAACAGGATGTTCATCCCAAAACCCCCTATCTGTGTTCGCTGATAAAATGATATTATGACACCGAAGCTATGTCAAGAAACCTGTTATTAATTTTTTCTAAATTAAAAGAATAAAGAATAAAAAATAAAGGATTTTTTATGATCTTTCTATCAGAGACATAATTGCTTCTACGGATTCGAAATTTTCTGGTATTACGTCTTCTACTGGTATTTCTTTGCCGAATTCTTCTTCTATTTCGGATACGAGGGTGAGGATGTCGAAGGATTTCATGTAGCCTCCGGTTACGAGGTTTTTTGTGGATGTGAAGTCTATGTCGGGTCTTATGTCTTCGAGGATCTCCATCAGTTTATCCATTTTCTTCTCCTTTCGTTTGTTCTCCAAACATGATCTGCCCGAGTACTTTTGAGTATGCTCTGGCGCTGTCGCCGTTCATGTGGCCGTCGAGGTCTACGTACAGTTCGGTGTCATGCGGATAGGCTTTAAAAAGTTCTCTGTTGAAATTGTAGAATGTGACTCCCCGTTCTTCAAAATACTCCGCAAAGTATTTCCAGGCTGCGAGGAAGTTGTCCTCGTCTTTTTTAAGCGCGGCGCCCGGAAGCGGGGTTGATACGGCTTTTATCTCTATGTTCTTCTCCTGGCAAAGCTTTATCAGCGCGTCTATGTACTTCATGTTTTCAGGCAGAAGCTTCTGCTCCTCAAACAGTTCAGGCTCATACGCCGGGAACTTATCCGGAGATACAGGAAGTTTTTCTATAAAGCCGTTCTCATGATAAATCTGTATGTTATTTTTGAGCCTGTCAGTGCTGTATTCGCCTGACAGCTTCTGACTCAGGTTGCTGCCGATATGCGAGACCTCATACGACAGCTCATATTCATAAAACGGAAAAAGCCATGCCCTGAAATCAAGGTTCATCACGCCTTCCCTGAAATACTCAAGCTTTGTGCGGGAAAGCGGGAATTCGTGATAAAAGAGCAGGTAATTATTCCCGGGCTCCTTTTCCAGCATGTAATACGACGGATCCACCTCAAGTATCACCATCTTCGGATCCTGTTTTTCCATTACCAGCTTTGCCAGATAATATGCATCTACCGGGTACTGGCCTCCGGCACACAGATTGTGTCCTGTCATGCCGGTTCCTTCCAGCATGATATCCGGGTCGATGTTCATTTTCCCGTTTGACGTGCCAAGAATTATCACATCGTTCTGCTCGCTGACCACTGTATGAATATCATTTCGTGTATAAGTGCACGGGTACAGCATCAGGTCAAGGAACCAGATAACCAGCGCCGCCGCGGCAAGACAAAGCAGATATGGAATGACTTTCTTAAAACTGCGCATACATAAACCCCCTTGCCGCTGCCATTGGCCCGAACATCGGGATCAGTACGATCAGGACCAGACTTAAGAGTGCCGTTGCAGGAACCGGAAGGGCTGCTATCCTCTCCCTCACCTTAACACCGTTTTCCTTCAAAATACTCACTGTCAGAAGGATCAGGCATCCAATCACAAGGGTGGCAAGCGCATATGGTGTATAGGCTGTCCCAAGCTTCCCTGATGAAATTGTCAGAAGCTCACCCGGGTTAAATCGTGTGACCGAATATTTTATCATCCGGAATGCCTGCACGAAAGAGGCCGCACAGTCGAAGTACCAGCTTATATTTATGATGACAAAAGTCCTGGCTATCATGAAGAAATGGTATCCCCGGCTTTTATCATTGATATGCAGTTTTTCCTTCATAAGGGCAAACTCACCGGCCAGAAGACTCGAAAGCGCGATGATCACGCCATTATAAAGGCCCCATCCGATATTATTCCAGCTTGCTCCGTGCCAGATGCCGACCACAAAGAAGACTATCAGGTTGGAAACGCAGACCGGTACAAGACGGCCTTTTTTCTTACCGAATATCTTACGGCAGCTTTTTCCAAACCTGCTCATCCATCTGGAAAGCGTGAGCGGATACATCACGTAATCCTTCATCCAGGTACCAAGAGTGATATGCCATCTCTGCCAGAAATTTGAAAGAGAGGTCGCAAAGAAGGGCTGCCGGAAGTTCTCATCCAGTGTGATGCCGAAAAGAGAGGCGGCTCCCAGCATCACATCAATTCCGCCTGAAAAATCGCCGTACAGCTGTACAGTATACATGAGAAGTCCAAATACCGCAATTCCGGAGTAGCGGTCCGGATCTGCAAAAATTGCATCCGCGTATACCGCTGCCCACTCTGCCAGGATCATTTTTTTGAAAAGTCCCCAGGCAATGCGGAGGACTCCTTCTTTAATGGCCTGCCCGTCAAAGTCATGGACTTTTACAAGCTGCGGCATAAGCGAATGATATCTGCCGATAGGCCCCTGTACCATCTGCGGAAAAAATGATACAAAAAGGGCAAAACGGAAAATATTCTTCTCTGCCTCTGCCCTCCCCCAGTATACATCCAGGAGATACCCCGCCGTCTGAAATGTGTAATATGAAATACCAAGGGGCAGGATAAGCTTAAGCACCGATATGTCAGCGCGAAACAGCCTGCTTATATTTATGATCAGGAAGTTTGTGTACTTAAGGAACGCAAGCATTCCGAAATCGAGCAGCAGACAGAGGATCAGATATTTACGAGCTGCTTTTTTGCCTTCTTTCCTGTCTGAACTGCTGCTGAGAATCCTTTCCATAAAAAGTGCGCCAAAAAACGAAACCGCAGTTGAATATAAAAGAAAGATCCCTGCTGCGGGACTGGCCGCCAGATAATATGCATAACTGGCTGCCAGAAGTACTATCCACTGAACTTTATGCGGGACAATATAGAATATGAAAACAAGCAGCAGAAGAAAGATCAGGAACAGACTTGATGTCATCGACATTTTGCATTATCTCCTGTTCAGGTTTTGTGTCAGTATAACGGGCAAAGTAATTGCTTACTTTGCCCGTTATACATAAGATCAATAAAACAGACCGTCTTCAACACAGGCATCATCGTCTCCGCCTGAGTACGAGTCGTCGTAGGAATAGTCATATGAATCATCATACGAGTAATCATCATAGGAATTATCGTAGGAATAATCATCATAGGAATAGTCATCATACGATTCATCATAGGAATAATCATCGTAAGACTCGTCATAGGAATAGTCATCATATGAATAATCATATGACTCGTCATAATCAGAGTAGTCTTCGCCGTAATATGTATCCTGCGAGCTTCCGGCTGATGATGAATCATAGGTATAATCCGCTGAGTTATCTGTATATCCGGCTTCAGTTCCGCTGTTTTCTCCGGCTTCTTCCGTTTCGCTCAACAGCTTAAAATTTTTCTCATATTCAAGAGTGTAGACCTCTTCGCCGGTCATAATGCTGACATACTTAAGGCACGCAAAACCCTCTTCGAACAGAATCTCAGCCTCATTGACATCACCAAACGGGAATGCATGAAGCACAGCCTTATTATCAGCTGCAGCCGCTGTGCCGTCGGCAGTTGTGCTGCCATCTGCCGCAGCCGCTTCTCCTGCCGGTACAATACCCTCTGCAGGGACTGTGCCGTCAGCCTGGGCAGCTCCTTCTGCCGGAACAGTGCCTTCAGTCGCAGCAGTTCCGTCAGCCGGGGCTGTTCCTTCTGCCGGGGCTGTGCCGTCGGCCGGGGTGGTTCCTTCTGCCGGAGCTGTGCCATCAGCCGGGGCTGCTCCTTCGGCCGGGGCTGTTCCCTCAACAGGTACAGCGTCGACTGCTGCCGCCATACCGCCTTCCGCAGCTGCTGCCTCAGCCTCATCTGCAAAGGTAAGCTGTATGTCATACCCTTCCGGAAGTGCTATATCCTCAGTATTCTCTGCCGGAGCCTCGCCCTCCGCAGTCTGTGATGTGCTTTCTTCACTTTTTGGTTCAGGTTTGTAATAAAGTACCCTCTGCTCTTCCTTTGCAAAGACATCGCCTGCAGGAAGCAGTTCAACAGAAAAGTCCTTCTCGTCGTCCATACGGCGGATCATGACTGATTTGATGTCCTTGCCGGTCATATTCTTTAAAGTGACCTCATAGGCTCCTGCCTCAGGTGTTCCGATGGCTTTAAGCGGCACCGCCGCATCTCTTTCATCAGTACCTGCCGGCTGTTCCTGCGAAGTCTGCTCTGCCGCCGCAGCATCCCCGGCTCCTGCAGCTTCTTCTGCCTGAACCGCTGTTCCGTCTGTCCCTGCAGCCTCCTCTGCCTGAACCGCCGTTCCGTCTGCCGCCGCAGCTGCTTCTTCCGCCTGAACGGCCGAAACGCTGAGCATTGACGCGCAAAGTACTGCTGCTATCATTCCTTTTTTAATCAATCCCTTTTTAATCATTTTTACACCCCATACTTTCATTATTATTTACATTATTAACTGAACTGCTTAAGCATTCTGACCTGCTTTTCCGTCTGTCAGAAGTTCTGATCTGCCACGTAGTAATTGATATATCTCCAGGTACCTGAATATCCGTAATTGATCATATATCCGCTTCGACCGGTATTATAGGTGAAGTTCGGATCACACACGTACCAGCCTCCGTTATAGAATATTTCGACCCATCCATGCGTTGCAACAGATCCGCTGGAGGAAGGAACATATCCTTTAAGGAACCTTACACGATAGCCAAGCATGCTTGCCATCTCATAGAAAACACATGCCATCATGTAGCAATGTCCGTAACCATGTTCAAACCCGTACTCTGCATAGAATTCAGCCGGTGTATATCCTGACGGTACCGATTCCGGAGCGCCCCGGTAATATGTCATCGATACAGCCCAGTTGAAAGCAGCCGGAAGACTCCATCCCAGAGCATCAAGTCTCTGTGCCGCAAGGATCTCGGCCTTTTTGGTGAGCGCAGTCGCAACCCCGTTCGCGTCTATATTGAAATAGGTTCCGTTAATCTTGTATGCGCGCTTGTTCGTTACGAGTGTACCGTCGCTGTTAAAAAGGTAATAGCTTCCTCCGATGTTCTGAACGCCTGTCACCATCGACCCGTCAGATCCGAAGAAATACCGGTTATTGTTGATGGTCCGCCAGCCCGTCTGGATGTAGCCCCAGGTGGGATTAAAATAATAGATCTTTCCATCCACAGCCTTAAGTCCAAGATAAAGCTCACCGGTCTGTCCATAATAATATCTGTGATTGTTTGCGGTTCTCCATCCGCGGTACATATTTCCATATGGCACATTGAAGTAATACTTTTTGCCGCCTATGGTGCATGCGCCGGTCTTCGGGGTACCGTCACTCAGCAGATAATATACGTTCTTACCGCGGTTGAGCCAGCCCTTCCTGAGATAGCAGTTCTTTCTGTCAAAGAAATATCTCTTTCCGCCTATGTTCTGCCACTCCGATACCGCTTCCCTGCTGGAATTAAAGTAATATTTTTTACCCTTGACATTTCTCCAGCCGCTGACCAGCCTGCCGCTGTCCTGAGCGAACATTATTTTATCGTTTACCCGGAGCAGCCCTTTCATCATTTCGCCGGGAAGATTACCTGTTTCCTTAAAATAGTACCAGCCGCCGTTAACCGCCTTCTTTCCGGTCACAAGTACTCCGGTGGCCGGGTCAAGATAAAACTGTTTTTTGGAATAAGTCAGCCACCCGGACCATCTGCGCCCGCTCTTGTAGGCCAGGAAATAGCGCTTTCCGTTGAACACATGCCAGCCGCCTTCCCGAAGGTATTTGCCGTCCGCCTGCATCCAGAAATAGTTATCGCCAACCTTTGCCCAGTGCGGTGTCACCTTTCCGGCACCGGCTTCCTGCGGATCTTCGGCGTCCGATGACAGAACATCCTCCTCTATCTCATCCTGAGTCTCCTCCGGGATTTCCTGGATTTCAGTTCCCGCCTCTTCTGCCAGAGGCTCTGCGGAAATATCCGCCTGTAACGGCTCTTCCTCCTCAAAAACTTCAGTCTCAGGTTCAGAATTTTCTTCTGCCAGAAGCTCCTCCTGCCATGCCTGGATCTCCTCAGCGAAGCCTGAGTTCTCAGGTTCATCAAAGATCAGCTCACCGGACAGGTCTTCATCCTGAATAAAAAGCTCTTCAGCCTCTGCTTCCACAGGCAGCTCCTCTTCTTCAAAGAAGTATTCCTGCTCCGCATCCACATACACCTGCTCATCCGTAATGCCTTCTGCCGCAATTCCTTCAGCTGACAGCTCTGAAGCGGCTGCCGGCCATGTAAGCTGAAGCACCATAGATGCACTTAACAGAATGGAAAATATCCTGCGTCTTTTCATAATCTACCCCCTTATATTATGCATTTTCCGTTTACCGGCTTAGAAGACCTTCTAAAGCAGCAGTTCCGCTGTATTCCTTACTCATACCCGGCTGCCTGCCGCCTGGACGTGAATAGTAACCTGTCTTTCCCCGATAAGCCCTGAGTTTTATCATATCATTGCTTTTAAAGTCACGCAAGTATATAATGTAGTAAAAAATGCGCTGTTATGCATGTTATGTCTGTCATAACAGCCAAAAAAGATATTATACTTTTCTGACAGATCACCATTACGGAATCTGACAAGATATTTAATATGAAAGGAGGTTTGTGCAGTATCAATAATGCCAAAATATGGTAAAGCTGCACAGCAACACAATTAATGAACAGTATTCTTGATTTTTTAGAACGCTCCGCATCGGAATACCCAGACCGTGAAGCCTATGAGGATCAGAGCAGAGTGATGACCTTCAGCGAAATGAGAAATTCGGCCCGTTCGGTCGGAACCGCGCTTGCCGGGATCATCGGGGAAACGCACTGCCCTGTCGTAGTTTACCTTGATAAAAGCGTAAACAGTATTCTTTCCTTCTTCGGTGTCGTGTACAGTGGTAATTTTTACTGCCCGCTTGACACCGAAATGCCTCTGGAGCGTGTGCTGGTTATCATGGGAGTGCTGTCTCCCCGCCTGGTCATCACGGACGAAGCGCACCGTGAGACAGCGCTCAAGTTCTGCAGAGACAGCTCTCTGGTCCTTCTGGAGGATCTGTGCGCTGAATGCGCCGACGAGAATCTCCTCGCCTCCATCCGTTCCTCCGCGACCGAGCTGGATCCTCTTTATGTGCTTTTTACAAGCGGTTCAACAGGTGTCCCGAAGGGTGTTCTTCTGAACCACCGGGTAGTCATCAACTACATGGAATGGCTTTCTGACACCTTCGATTTCCGTCAGACGGATGTATTCGGGAACCAGGCGCCTTTCTACTTTGATATCTCCATTCATGATATCTATGGCGCTGCTTACTTCGGTGCAAAGATGGTGATAATACCCAGATATCTGTTCAGCTTCCCGGCAAAGCTGATCGAATATATGAATGAAAAGAAGATCTCAACCTTCCTCTGGGTGCCCTCCGCCATGGGCATCATCGCCAAACTCAAGGCATTCCGTGCCGGAAAGCCCGGGTATCTGAGGCACGCCATGTTTGCCGGTGAGGTATTTCCGCGGAAGCAGCTTGATTACTGGGTGCAGAACCTGCCGGATACAGTATACGCCAATCTGTACGGTCCAACTGAAACGTATGTGTGCACCGCATACGTGATGAACGGCACCGAAAAAGAGGGAGCTCCGCTTCCCATAGGCACTCCTGTCTCAAACACGCAGGCCCTCATTCTTGATGACTCCGGTAAGCCTGTTCCCAAGGGCGAGACCGGTGAGCTCTGCATACGCGGAAGCTGCCTGGCCATGGGCTACTATAACAACCCTGAAAAGACTGCCTCTTCATTTGTGCAGAACCCGCTTGTAACCGCCTATCCTGACAGGATATATCACACCGGGGACCTGGTTTACTACGACGAAAATGACGCCCTGATCTATGTTTCCCGCAAGGATTTCCAGATCAAACACATGGGCTACCGCATTGAGCTCGGTGAGATTGAAAACGCAGTGAACAGAGTTGAAGGGATCAATGACTGCGCCTGCACCTACGATTCCAGGAGAAGCCGGATAGTACTGTTCTATGAGGGTACTGAATTTGAATCAAAGCAGCTGCTGGATAAGCTGTCAAAGCTGATCCCCGAATATATGCTTCCGGGACGGATCGTCCGGCTTGAGCACATGCCGCGTAACGCCAACGGCAAAACCGACCGCACCGCATTGAAAGAAATGTAACAGCCTGCAGGCATGGCACAGTAAATTTACTCTGCTCTGCTCTGCTCATGCAGGCATGGCGGAGCAGGACAGAGTAAATTTACTTACGGCCGTGAACAGCAACAAAACATTTAGTGCATTTTACATAACTCCCTTGACACTTTGATATGAAAATTGCATAATATTATTATAAAATAAGCATCTGTCAGGGACATATTCCGGGCAGGTGCGAAAATCACCTAGAGAACAGGAGGCTGACAAATATGAAAAAAAGACTTGTTCCAATGATCACCGCAATCCTGCTTGCCTTTGCGATGATGTTCTCTGCTGCAGAGGTATTTCCCGGCGGAGCTGTTACCGTAGAGGCAACACCTACTGCCGATTACAGAGTAAGCGTATCATCAGGCTATCTGGCACTTCGTACTGCAATGGCCTATGACGCCAGCAATGAAATCGGCGCACTTTACACCGGCGACACCGTCTGCTATATAAGCACCGGAAATTCCACCTACTGGTGGGTTTACGCACCAAAGCTTGGCAAATACGGCTATGTAAACAGGAACTATCTTGTTCCGATCTCCAGCCCGGCACCTGCTCCGTCACCCAGCTATGATTCAAGCAAGCCCTACACCGTAAGCGTTTCATCCGGCTATCTGGCACTCCGCACCGCTATGGCATATGATTCCCGCAACGAGATCGGTTCGCTCTACAGCGGCGAGACAGTCTACTATCAGTGGACAGGCAACAACACCTACTGGTGGGTATATTCTCCCAAGTACGGCACCTGCGGCTATGTCAACAGGAACTATCTGATCGGGGCAGGAAGCCCTGCACCTGCATCAACACCTTCCTCCAGCAGCGGGGCAAATCTCAGCTGCCCGTACACTGTAAGTGTTGCATCCGGATATCTGGCGCTCCGCAACGCGATGGCCTATGATTCCCGCAACGAGATAGGCTGCCTCTACAGCGGCGAAACCGTCTACTATCAGTGGGCAGGCAACAGCACTTACTGGTGGGTATATTCTCCCAAGTACGGTACCTGCGGATATGTAAACAGGAATTACCTGATCGGTGCAGGTTCCAGCAGCTCCGGCAGCTCAGGCAGCACTTCATACACCAGCGGAACAAAATATACGGTAAGCGTTGCATCCGGTTATCTTGCACTGCGCACCGCAATGGCATTTGATTCCAGCAATGAGATAGGCGAGCTGTACAACGGCGACGTTGTTTACTATCAGTGGGCAGGCAACAGCACCTACTGGTGGGTATATTCTCCCAAGTACGGCACCTGCGGTTACGTCAACAGGAATTATCTGTACTAAACACAAGGAAAAACAGGGCTCCGGGGAATTTGTCCCCGGAGCCCTGTTTTTATTTGCTGAATCGGCTTATTTCACAGTTCAAGTCCTGTCTGCTCCCCTTAAGGGCTTTATGTCTTACAAAAGAATCACATTCCCTTTAAAGCTCCTGCATTTAACATTTAACTCAGGCCTTTATTTTCTGAGCCTTACCTTGAATTGTGGAACAGACGCTTGTTCTCGTACATCAGCTGGTCCGCGCGGCTGAGCACTTCTTCTGTCTTTTTGTCAACAGCGGGATCAAAAACGGACATTCCCGCTGCCAGGCTTAAGTCATTCCACGGAGTACTGCTTTCAGCTTTGTTTCCGGTCTGTTTTTCCATGAACTCGCTGAAGAGGCGGTCTCTGTTCTCATAATCCTCTCCCTGTACCACAACTATAAATTCATCCCCGCCGACCCTGAAAACCGGGCTGTGAACAAAGGTCCTGCATATAGCATGGCATGAGTTCTGCAGATAAATGTCGCCTTTTTCATGGCCAAAGGTGTCGTTGATCTCCTTCAGGCTGTTGCAGTCAAGCATGATCACGGCAAATTCCGGTGATCTTCCATCCTGCTTAAGCCGTATCTGGTCATCCAGCTTTCGTACAAAGAGCTCGTAGCCTGCTTTATTCCTGACAGAGGTCAGTGCATCCTTATAAGCCTTGCTGTTCAGGTCGTTTATATGAAGCTTCAGATGATCCATCAGATGCTGGAAAGCGTTCGTCAGAACTCCAACCTCATCATTGCTCCTGTTAGAATCCAGCTTCACATCATAGTTTCCCCTCATCATCGCCTTCGAGGCTTCCGTAAGAGAACGGAGCGGACTCACTATCCTTTTTGATATCATGGTCGTTATAAACGCGGCCGCTGCAAGGAGTGCCACTCCTATAAGAATAATCTTTCTTGTCATGGTGTGTGTGACCGAATTGATCTCCGATACGGGAGCGGTGACGATAAGCTTAAGCCCGTTCAGCAGCGTTGTACAGGCTGCCTTTTTCCTGATACCTTCGTATGTATACTCGACTATCTCCGAGCTGGAATCGTTTTCAAGATTTTTGATGGCAGCCGTAAGGCTTTCATCGACGGTGCTTATATTGTACCCTGCCTCCAGCGTCGGGTGATAGATAATGTCCCCCTCGCTGTCCGTGAGACATGCAAAACCCGTGTTATAGACAGATACATCCCTTATCTGCTCCTCAATGGTACTGTAATCTATATCCATTCCGATTACGCCCAGAAATGTGCCTGCTTTATAGGCCGGAACAACATACGAAAACATGGATGTGCCAAGGTTATCATTATAATACGGGCCTATCCAGGAAGGGCGTCCGGCCGCAAGCGGTATGTAATACCAGCCCGTGTGTTCCAGGTCATCCTCACCATAGGCACTAAGATCAGTCACAGGTATCTCTGTAAAAGCCGGAGTCCCGACTCTGCTTATCAGAAATCCATGTTCCTGACGGGACAGCTGCGGGTTCAGACGATAGTAATAAGCGATGGCACCCTTGGTACGATTGGCAATAGTCCGAAAAACGTTCTTTATACCATTGGAATAATTGTAAAGATAACCATTAAGGGCTCTTTGCCTGTCTGACACTTCGGAGACCGGCTCAGTTCTGAGCAGATAACCATCATATCCGATCGCCCTGCCCTGTACCAGCCGCACACTGTCAAGCTGTTCCACCGCGAAATGAGCGATCATATTGACTGACTGTTCAATATCATCCATATATTCATTCAGTATCTGCCTCCGGTTTTCACTGAGAAGGCGTATCTCCCTCGTCGAATCAGTGTCGCCTACCATGATGATGGACCTGATCCCAACGCCGGCCGACAGGAGAAGGCTGAGGATTATCGCTCCAAGTGTCAGCGCGGTGATCTTTGTCTGAATTGAATGCATTTTAATTCCTTCCTGTTACGGATACGTTCCGGTATCTGTTGCTCGACCAGCCGTTCCACGACACCTCAAATCCTTCCACCCGGCTGCTCAGCGCAAATATGTGCTGCTGTGAATAAAGCGGCACCCAACATGCCATATCCTGTACAATGATCTTCTCAAGTTCATTGTATTCTCTGAGCCTTTCCTCCTCGGATATAATGCTGCGCGCTTTATGTACCCTGCTGATCAGTTCTTCGTCCTCGAAGCACAGGCTGCGGCTCTTTGAGTTTTCTTCAGATCCGAAGAATGTATAGATGAAATTATCAGGATCATTGAAATCAGCTGACCAGGTGGAAACATAGCATGCTATGCTCCCGCTTCTGCGCATCGTCATGAACGTATTGTCGTCCAGCTCGTATACATGGGTCTTTACCCCTATCTCTTCCCACATGCTGGCTATTATATTGCTCAGTTCCCTGTGAGCCTCCGATGTACCTTCCTCCATCGAAATGTCAAGAGAAAAACCGTCGGGATATCCGGCTTCCCGCAGCAGCTCCCTGGCTCCTTCGGGATCATATGGTATCTCTTCCAGATCCGGATTAAATCCTATCAGGCCGTGAGGAAAGATCCCGTTCTCCACATAACCTCTTCCACTGCATGACGCCTGAAGTATCATCCGCCTGTCAAGCCCCATCTGCAGGGCTTTCCTGACCAGGGCATTATCAAGCGGAGGAACTGACTGGTTGAGAGCAATATAGGTTATCCCAACCCTTGAGCCCTTTACAAGACTGTCCTGGTAGATATCTCCATGTATATAAAATTCTGCCTCGCTCCCAAGCTCCTCCAGGTCAAGAATATCCAGTTCTCCTTCTTTATACATAAGTATCAGTGATTCGCCGTCATCAACCAGGTTTATGCGGATGCCGTCGCACATCGGCGGCCCTGACCAGCAATCCTTATTTGCTGACAGCAGCATATAGGATTCCGGGACAGATCTGTCGAAGATGAAAGGCCCGGTTCCAACTGTCATGGCAGGATCGATCCCAAACGTATCTCCTGCTTCTTCAGTGGTCTCCTTATCAAGTATTGAAGCCCCGGGTGTTGAAAGGCAGGCCAGAAAAGCAGCATATGGCTGTTCCAGCGTTATCGAAAAAGTCTCGTCATTTATGATATCAAAGCCCTCAAGAATATCCGTCTCGTTATTCTGAAGCCTGTCGGCCCCAAGTATACTGGAAGCAATATCCTGGTTTACAGAATCCGGAAGTGTAAGCAGACGCTTAAAGGTATATTCAACATCGCTGGAGGTCAGTGGAGATCCATTGCTGAACATCACCCCGGGATGCAGATGAAATATATAAATAAGCCCGTCCTCGGAAATCTCCCACGAATCGGCCAGCGATGGCACTATCCGGCTCGAACCGTTTTCCGGGTCAGATTCCACCTCTACCAGACGGTCAAAAATATTCAGCGCAACAGTATAAAGGCTGGTAGTGCATTGAGGGTCAACATCATCAGTAAAATCATCTGCGATCCGCAGATATCCTGACAGATCCGCGCCGTCAGCCGCCGGGGTTATGCTTTCCGCCGGTGCTTTTGAACCGTCCTGCCCGCTGCCGCCTGCTGTATTGCTCCTGTTCTGGCAGCCGCCGAATATCAGGCTTCCCGCCAGCAAAACTGCCGGAAGTATAAAAGATTTTGTTTTCATATGCTTCTCCGGTAATTATATATAAAGGTCTGAACCTGCTGAAGCAGTTTCATAACCTGTGCTATAAACACAGCATAATAACTATACTTTCAACATAACAATTATACTATCAACATAGTTCAAAATCAATAGACTGTACCTGCCTCATCAGTTACGGTTACACTGCTGTTCCGGAGCAATTCGGTTACACAGTCATACTTATGCCCGGACAAAAAAAGCGGTCCTGCACATTATAAAATGCATAGAACCGCTCTCATTATCATTTTCCGGCTGCCCGCCTGCGGGGCTTCTCACAGCATTTGGACTATTGACTTTCCCTCAGTAAGCCTCTCAACCGTTGTCCTGATGCTTTCCATATGGTATTTAAGCACAAGTATCTGTGCCTTTTTTTCAGGGAAATATTCCTCTGCCTTTTCAAACAGCGGATAGATGAATCTTTCCGTCTCGTCAAGGTAATGGAGCATTTTTCTGCGGGAAAAGCCTTCTGCCATGTCAGAAAGATTGCTGTTTCTGTCAAGAAGCTTCAGGATGACCGCATATTTGTTCTCGGAAATGGCGTTATAATATGCCTCACGGCCTTCTTCAGTATAACCGTTCGTCTTATTGCGGGTCAGAAGCTCAACAATATGCACCGTCTCCTCAGAAACAGGCAGATCCTCAGCCAGCACCTCGCAGTCCTCCAGCACATCATGCAGCAGACATGCCGCTACCAGCGAATCCTCATCAAACCCCATGGAAATGGCCTGAACCGCAACCATCATCGGATGGCAGATGTACGGGATATGCTTTTTCCCGCTGCGGTGCTGCCCTTCATGCTTCTGCTGCGCAAACACAAGTGCATGCATCGTCTGCAGCATGCCATGTTCCTTTGCGTAATCATGAATAAACTTATACAGTAAAGATTTGTCTAACACTTCTTCTCTTCCATCCGCCAGTGATACCGGCACTGTATCGTCAGTTCCTGTAAGCTCCAGAAAGGAGCTTTCGTCCCTGTCCATCGTTTCATATTCCGTGCCGTGTTGCCATCTGTTGTTCTGCAGCTGCTTCATGACTGTTCCCTCCATCCGTGAAGGCACGGTACAAATCTCGCCCTGTTCTTTTATGATTACATTATAACAGAATATGAAGCAAGAAGATGTAAATTTTCTGTAAATCTTTGAAATCTGTTACTGTTCACGGCCGTAAGGAAATTTACTCTGCCCTGCTCTGCCGTCTTCCCCTTCACAGTCCCTGCATCCTTCTGAACATTTTCAGGAGCCATTTTTCAGGAGCCATAGTACCCGGTCACAACGTACCCGGCTTTTCTCACCGCTTCCCTTATCTTTTCCTCATCGGGCTCCGATTTGGTGCGTACCACGGCTGTATGATCCGATATCTTTACTGTTCCCCAGGTATCTTTAAGTGAATTCAGCGAGTTTTCAACCTTCCTGGCACAGTTTTCGCATGTCATGCCGCCGATAGTAAGCTTTGTGGTGAATGGATAATTAGCAGCGTTTTTGTCACCGACAGATTTCTTTTTTTCCGCGGCTTCATGCTCTCCACAGCAGCCTCCGCCCCTGCGGGATCTTAAAACCGTCCGGTAAACCGCCCATCCAATAAGGACGGTCAAAACGGCTGCCAGAATAATGTTCATTGTCTGATCCCCCTGTCATGGCATCCGGCAGCCCTAGCGGATGCAGGATGCTTTGCCACAATAATACTCACTTTCCTGTTCCCCTGTCATGGCATCCGGCGCATCCGGTGCAGTCTCCCATACAGGAATAACAGCCCCTGCCTGATCTTTTTGCCTTCCTGATCGACCTGATGGCCAGGAATACAATAAATGCCAGAAGGATCAGCAGGATAATATCCAGAATGTTCATGAGAGTACTCCTTTCAAAACAGCCGATGCCTGCACTGCATACTGAAAACGCAGGCGCCTGTTCTCATTGCATACTGAAAATGCAGGCACCTGTTCTCATTGCATACTGAAAATGCAGGCACCTGCTCTCATTGCATGCCTAAAACAGCCAGGCCCTGTTTCCAATACACACCGAAATCAGCCTTTACCTGTATTCATCACATTCCGAAGGCCATACCGATAAGTCTTATAATAAGGGCTGCGCCCCAGGCAACCACACACTGCCAGACCACCACTGAAACCGCCCATCTGCTGCCAAGCTCACGCTTTACCGAAGCTATAGCGGCCACACATGGTGTGTACAGAAGGCTGAACACCAGCATTCCTGCTGCCGAGAGAGGTGTAAGAATAGAATCTACACCTGAGCTGAACAGCACCTGCATTGTGGTGACCACGCTCTCTTTGGCAAGGAAGCCGCTGATAAGTGAAGTCACGATACGCCAGTCTCCCAGCCCTATCGGACGCAGCAGCGGTGAAAGGATTCCCGAAACCGCTGCCATAATGCTCTGTCCGGAATCGCTCACCATTTCAAACCGCAGGCTGAAGCTCTGCAGCAGCCAGACAACGATCGTTGCAATAAGTATCACCGAGAAAGCCCTCTGCAGAAAGTCCTTGGCCTTCTCCCACAGCAGCTGCATGACATTGCGCGGGCTTGGCATACGATAATTCGGAAGCTCCATCACAAACGGCACTGCCTCGCCCTTAAACATCGTCGATTTATAAAGAAATGCTGCCAGAATGCCCACAATTATCCCAAGAATGTAAAGCAGCACTACCACAAGTCCCGCGATATCCGGGAAGAAAGCCCTGGCAAAAAATCCATATATGGGCAGTTTTGCCGTACAGCTCATAAACGGTGTCAGGAGTATCGTCATCTTCCGGTCACGGTCGCTCGGCAGGGTTCTGGTCGACATCACCGCAGGGACCGTGCATCCGAAGCCTATAAGCATTGGGACAATGCTTCGTCCTGAAAGGCCGATCTTCCTCAGCAGCTTGTCCATAAAGAAAGCGACGCGCGCAATGTAGCCGCTGTCTTCAAGTATCGACAGGAAGAAGAACATGACGACAATGATGGGCAGAAAGCTCAGTACGCTCCCGACGCCCTCAAATATTCCCTTGATGATCAGGTCATGGATCGCTTCGTTTACATTTCCGGCGGTGAGAAGAGCATCCACATGGTCGGTAAGTATGCCTATACCGGATTCCAGAAGCTCCTGAAGCCATGCTCCCACAACATTAAAGGTCAGGTGGAAAACCATTGCCATTATCAGTATAAACATCGGGATAGCCGTGAACCGTCCGGTGAGCAGCCTGTCTATCTTCTGGCTGCGGAGTCTTTCTTTGCTTGTCTCAGGCTTGATAACGCATGCGCTGCTGACCTTCTCGATGAAGGAAAACCTCATATCGGCAATAGCGGCGCTCCGGTCCAGGCCTCTTTCTTTTTCAAGCTGGATCACTATGTGCTCAAGGGTTTCTCTTTCATTCTGGTCAAGCCCAAGCTGATTGATAATAAGTTCATCCCCCTCGATCAGCTTTGAGGCCGCAAACCTTAAGGGGATGCCCGTTCTTTCACAATGATCCTGTACCAGATGGCCAACCGCATGCAGGCATCTGTGCACAGCCCCGCCCTTTTCGTCCGCGCTGCAGAAATCCTGCCTTACAGGCCTTTCCTGGTATTTTGCCACATGCACCGCATGCCTTACCACCTCGTCAACGCCCTCATTTTTGGCTGCCGAGATCGGAACTACGGAAACACCCAGCATTTCCTCCATGCGGTTCACATCGATAGAACCCCCGTTGCCGTCCACCTCGTCCATCATGTTCAGGGCGACCACCATGGGGATATTCATTTCCAGAAGCTGCATGGTCAGGTAAAGGTTTCTTTCAATATTGGTCGCGTCAACGATATTTATTATGCCTCTCGGCTTTTCATTAAGTACAAAATTTCTTGAAACAAGCTCCTCACTGGAATACGGTGACATTGAATAGATACCCGGCAGGTCGGTAATGAGCGTGTTTTCCTGCCCCCTGATCGCTCCGTCTTTTCTGTCCACCGTGACTCCGGGGAAATTTCCTACATGCTGCCGGGCTCCCGTAAGCTGATTGAAGAGTGTTGTTTTGCCTGAATTCTGGTTTCCTACCAGGGCAAAGGTGAGCAGAGTGCCTTCCGGCAGGGGATCTCCGCTTCCCTTCGGGTGGAACTTTCCTTCCTCACCAAGGCCGGGATGGTCAGGTTCCTTTCTCCTTTTTTCCTTCTGAGCCCTTTTGTCTGCCTCGTTTTCCTTTTCTATCTCAATCCTTGCCGCATCATCCAGGCGCAGTGTAAGTTCATAACCGTGGATCTTCAGCTCCATCGGGTCTCCCATGGGAGCAAGCTTCTCAACCATGACCGAAGCTCCCGGTATGACACCCATATCAAGGAAATGCTGCCGAAGCGCCCCTTCTCCTCCAACGCTCACTATTACCCCGCTCTCGCCGGGATGCAGATCTTTTAAAGTCATAAAATGCATTTCTCTCTTTCCCATATATTGGTTACCGGAAACAGATATCCTCCCTTCCGGCAAAAGTTATTATACTCTATCTTTCTGTCATAAGTCAACGGCGGGAGAATGACGAAATATAAGGATTGCGCAGGCGTGGAAAATCATATATAATGTTATCTGGTAAAAGTTCGCTAAATGCACAATTATCAAAGCAGGAGAAAAAAAGTTATGCAAATATTTACCATGATCCTCTCCCTTTTATGCGGTGTCGCGCTTTTTCTTTATGGCATGTCACTCATGGGAGACGGGCTTAAGAACGTAGCCGGCAACAATCTGGAGACTTTCCTTTACAGGATGACAAATACACCTCTCAAAGGCATTCTCCTCGGAACAGGAGTCACCTCTGTTATCCAGTCTTCATCAGCAACTACAGTAATGGTCATCGGTTTTGTCAACTCCGGTATGATGCAGCTTGCCCAGGCTGTTGCCATTACCCTTGGAGCCAACATCGGCACCAGCATTACAGGCTGGGTTCTCTGCCTTTCATACATCGAAGGCGGGGGCGGTATCGCGAAGCTTCTTTCATCAGCCTCCATAAGCGCTGTGGCTGCAATCGCCGGTACGCTGCTCCGGATGCTTTCCAAAAGGACAGTGCACAAGAATCTGGGCAACATCCTGCTTGGCTTCGCCATTCTTATGGTTGGAATGCAGATGATGAGTTCGGCTGTTTCTCCTCTAAAAGACAGCCAGGCTTTCATCAGCACAATGACGATGTTCTCGAACCCGTTCCTCGGCATCCTTCTTGGGATCGGCATGACCGCCATTCTGCAGAGCGCTTCGGCTTCGATAGGTGTGCTGCAGGCACTCTCGGTTACCGGTGCACTGACCTTCGCAACCGCATTCCCGGTCATACTCGGAATCGGTGTCGGCGCTGCGTGTCCTGTTATGCTTTCTTCTATCGGGGCAAATAAAAACGGTGTCAGGACTGCTTTTGCCTACCTGCTTGAAAATGTATTCGGCATGCTGATCTGGGCGGTGGCATTTTATGCCCTGAATGCTTTCATGCATTTCTCCTTTACTGAAATGACAGTTAACCCGGTCATCATTGCTCTCATAAACTCAATCTACCGTATTGTCACCGCCATTATCCTGTTTCCGTTCATTGATGCTATCAGGAAGTTCCTGTGCCGCATCATCAAGGATTCAGCGGAGGATCTCGAGGATCTTGCCGACAGCGCAGACTTTGATCTTCTTGAGGAGCGTCTCCTCACACTCCCGGCTCTGGCGCTCGGGCAGAGTGAACGTGTGATAGACGGGATGACACGCAAGGTTCGTAAAAACGTCGGCCGCTCGCTTAACCTGATCCAGGAGTATTCACAGAAGAAGTATGAAAAAGTCCAGCGAAAAGAAGACCTGATAGACAAATACGAATCCCGTATCGGCGATTACCTGATGGCACTCACCAAGCAGCAGATGAACTCATCACAGACGCGTCAGGTTACAAGATATCTCCGTGTTATAGGCGATCTTGAAAGGATCGGCGATTATGCCTCCTACATAGCAAGGCTTACCAATGAGATGAACGACGAGGGGATCACCTTCTCTGAAGACGCGAAAAAAGACCTGAATGTAGTAATAGATGCGGAGCGTGAGCTGGTCAACAGCGCAATAAGCTCATACCAGGAGCACAATTTCGAACTTGCGATGAAGATCAAGCCATACTCTTCCGCGATCACCTATCTATGTGAGATCCTGAAAGCAAGGCACTTAGGCCGGCTGAGCCGCGGCGAATGCGGAATGGCGCAGGGATCCGTATACACTGAGCTTCTTAACTGTTTTGAGAGGATAGCTTCACACTGTGTATCAATCTCCGGACAGGTCAGGCGTGAATTCCAGCAGAACCCGGACTTCCACGTTCATTCAGCAAAAGCAAAAGAGCTTTCCGAAGAAGAATTCCAGAATGACTACAATGAATTCCTTGCCCGCTATGATGTGGTAAGCGGCATAGACAGGCCGCTGAGCGTCGAGGCAGAGACTGTACAGTAAGCTATGGGGCTGTGAAAAAAGTAAAAACTTTTTTCACAGCCCCATTACCATGCATACCGTCTTGCGGCTGAGCGGCATCTGTCGCACAGTCTGGATCTTACATTCCAGGGCAGCTTGCGGCCGCACTGCATGCAGCGCCGCGGGGCTAGCTTCTGCTTATTCAGGATTTCTATTATCCGCCCGGAAATCTCGCCCTTCTTCTCCTCTATCCACGAAAAACGGTCAGGCTCAAACCTGCGTTTATAATAAAAGAGCATGTCGCATATCTTATATCTGTGCTCAAGGCTCCGGAGCTCTTCATTGTCATCCGAATGCATGCGGTCCGATTTTACCTTTGCATAAATATAAGGGAAGTTATCGATCCTGCTGTAGAGCATGTCAAACCACATCTGCATCAGCACCTCGTCATTCTCATCAAAAGGTATCGTTGCAAACTGGTAAATAAGCTCCCTGTTGTCAGTGTATTTCTCTGCCTTTTCGGCAAGAGCTATCTCCCGCTCAATGCTGCCTCTCTGATATCCTTCGCTTATTGTAATGCTGTCCCATTGCCTCATCGTTTCGGAAAGTTTATCACCCACCAGCTTAAGGCTCCCCGGAAAATCCACATATGCTTTCGATATCTCAGGTGTCCTGCTCTTTATATATGCCGGAAGATCCCATTCGTCAAAAATGGAATTGTAAAGTCCTTCATCATATATACCGAAACGGCCTGCACGGCCTGCAATCTGCTTGATCTCATAATCATACAGATCCCGCCGCGTCTTACCGTCAAACTTCGTGTTTTCCAGAAAAACGATCCTCCGTATCGGCAGGTTCATTCCCATCCCTATCGCATCGGTAGCAACCACCACGTCAGTCTCGCCACTCATAAAGCTGTTGGCCTGCTTATGCCGTACATCATGCGGGAGGTTTCCATAAATCACACTGCACTTTATGCCCTTTGACTGCAGTACCGACGCCACTGAATGCACATCTCTTCTGGAAAAAACAATGAGCGCGTCTCCCCTCTCAACGCTTTTCGGGAAATTGAAAGCTCTTTCATCAAATATAAGCGGTGTCTTCCTTTCATGACGGACAACTCTGTATTCATCACCACAGTCTTCGATCATCCGGATAACGCAGTGCTCAGCTTCAGGTGCCATGCATACATGAACTTCATCTGCACATACACCAAGTATCGCCGAGGTCCAGGCTCCGCCCCTTTCACTGTCGCTTATCATCTGCGCTTCATCTATGACAGCGCAGGCATATCTCTCCTCAAAAGGCAGCATCTCCACCGTAGATGCTCTGTGCCTTGCAAACTCAACATATGACTCCTCTTCTCCGGTCACAAGGTTACATGGAATATCGTCCATATTCAGTGCCCTGTACTGCTCATACGCGAGCAGACGAAGAGGCCCGAGATACACTCCGGATTCAGCTTCCTTAAGAGCCTGTATAGCCTCATAGGTCTTCCCGGAGTTTGTCGGCCCGACATGAAGTACAAATTTCCTGTTCATGGCTCTTGCCGAAGGATAAAGATCCGGAAGCCTGTCCGGTATACGGTCGAGAATATTTTTTCGCAGAACCTCCTGCGCAGCCATCAGCTTCTCATGATTAATGACCTTATAGTACTTATCCACCATTTTGGAAGGAGTAATATTCTTTTTTCCGGATACAATGCTCCTCAGGACCGGAGCCTTTTCAATATAATCTTCAAGAAAATCAGCTGCATCCTCAGGATGGCCTGCCTTATACGCGCTTACAAACGGATCCGACCTCAGCCTGACTGACAGCGCATTTCTATACCTCTTTGTTTTAGGCAGCTTTTCAGGCGGAATGTCAAAACCGCCGTCATACAGCTCCTTCTTCACTTCCTCAGCCGCCTCATCATACACCTTACTGTACCAGTAACGCGCATATAACTGAAAAGCCTTCTCATCTTTAAAATTTCTTTTATGCTTCTTCCTGCTCAAACTTACAGACCTTCCACTTCAACCTTTTTGCTTCGTTGCTTCAAGTATGTTTAGTGTACCATCACCCTTCAAAGAATACAAGAAAGATGTTTTCATTTGTTACTGTTCACGTTTGAAGTAAGTCTGATGCTCGCCCGCAAAGCAATAAAGGATGGTCACCATTTCGCTTGTCCGGGAAATGATGACCATCCTAAAATACTTCTTTATTCAATTTTTTACCTCGTATTTCTTATAAATAATATTTTTCTATACTCTATATTAATTTTTATTTTTTTAGATCAGAACCTTCACCTGACCGCTCTTATTATGATTTCCTGCTCATAACCGGCTATGCCGTTTACTTAGAAAGTTGTTATAGATTTTTGAATTATAACTCACGATTTATAATTCATATGTAAAATGCTGAAATCCGGGCTACACTTTTTCGCTTTATAAACAACCCTGAACTTAACTCTTTTTAAATCCAAATCTGCTTATCTAATAAAATCCGTCTGCTCAAATCTTAAATAGTTTGCTTAACATTAGAAACAAAATATATATATAAAATTTGTTTTTACTTCGCAGATTCTCTACCCGAAAAAGTTCCCTGTCATTTCATGCTTATGGAATACCTCTTAGTATCCGTCCTGCTGCAAAGCTTCGACCCTCATTCCTATGTTACCAATGAGCATCTCAAAGTATCTTCCTATCACTTTTAAGAAATCTTCCGAAGCTCTTCCTCCGGACAGCTTCCGTGATACGGGTTATACTCTCAATCAGAAAGTTTCTTCACACGATCTGATGGATCTTTGTAACAGCTTTGTGACATTTGTTCAATATGAAAAACCGCTCTATATACGCTGGTACCTTTGTTCCACTCATTAAGGAACTTTACGTATTCAAATATGTACCAGGTCTTTCTTGCAGGAAACGCGGTTCCTGTCACTTCATATTGAGGGATGATCGATTATGTTTTCAATGGACTGCACCTGTTCCTTTCTCACTCGCTTCATTTCCAGATCTGCAGCTTCGATACTGCAGGATGAATACCGGTGTTCAAGAGGTTTTGTCTCTTGTTTTTTGATGTACTCATATTACCATTCAATGCTTTTTTTGTCAAGCATTTTTTTGATTTTTTTGTATTTTTTAATGGGTATTCTGTTTATAATGCATATATTCGATATTTTGTACAAACATTACAAACATTTCACAACAATAAGACATAAACCTATAAACCGGTTCGATTGTCAAGGACAGATTTTAATAAGACAGGGGACGGTTCTCTGTCTTAAAACCAAAAAAATAAGACAGAGAACCGTCCCCTGTCTTATTTTTGTATTTATACTGCGTTGTAATTTATGAGGCACCCTTTCAGGATGATCTCTCTTTCATCGTCGGTCAGCTCGCCCAGAGTCACATCAAACTCCTTCAGGCCTTCCTTTCTGACTACATATCCCTTTATTACTCCTGCCTTTTCCTGCACTTCCTGGCGGATCGCCGGGAAGAACAGATAATCACCGTTTGCGAAGGGCAGTTCTCCTTCTTTTATCAGGAATGGAAGCATTCCCCAGTTGATAAGGTTTGAGCGATACCTCTTTGTTGCGTATTCGTTGGCGATGTTTGCCCAGCCGCCAAGCACTTTCTGACATGACGCCGCCTGTTCTCTGGCGGATCCATCGCCTGGTTTTACCGCAAAGATGGTGCTTCCTATACCCAGATGCTCTGCTGCGCCCGGGTAAGCTTCTCCTACTGCTGCCAGGATAACGGCAAGTTCCGGAACTGCCGTTACCGGATCCTCTCCTGCTTCAATGGCCTTTTCGGCCTTCTGGATCTCCTTGGCCCTGCCAACATAAGCCGGATCCTTGCGGGAAAGCGCGAATTCTGCCAGTCCAAGCGGATTCGAGCGGTATGAAGAGGTTTCACCGGACGGTATCAGTTCATCTGTAGTAGTGACAGGATCATGGATCTCTGACACAACTTTCAGAAGCAGGTTTTCAGAGAGCGGAGGCATCTTCGGCCAGTCCTTGATGTTCGGGCCAAACCTGATATCGACAGATGGATCGGCAATACCTTTGCTGTCAAACACTCTGTTTTCATAGATCGTACTGTCGAAGAAATACTTCTGTCCTTTGTATTCTCCCTCATATTCCTCTGCAGAGGTAAGGAAGCCCTTGTTTGCGGCGGTCGCTGCTATGGAACGGGCATCCATGAGGGCAACTGAGGAGATCTGGCCGTTCTGGATCTTTGATCCCTCCCTGTTCGGGAAGTTTCTGGTAGTATGCCTTATGCTGAACGCATTATTGGCCGGTGTATCGCCCGCTCCGAAGCACGGTCCGCAGAAGGCCGTCTTCACCACGGCTCCTGTGGCCAGCAGGTCAGCGAGGACTCCATTCTTCGCAAGCTCCATATAGATCGGGGTACTTGCAGGATATACGCTGAGCGTGAACGCATCGGAACCTATGCTCCTGCCGCGCAGTATGTCGGCAGCCGCGCAGATATTCTCAAATCCGCCGCCGGCGCAGCCTGCAATTATACCCTGCTCTACATACAGCTTTCCGTCAATGACCTTGTCACGCAGAGTAAACGGAATCTTGTTGTCAAGGCTCACGGCCGCTTTCTTCTCGACCTCGGCCAGAATATCATCAAGGTTCGCCTTCAGCTCATCTATCGTGTAAGTGTTGCTCGGATGGAACGGCATGGCGATCATCGGTTTGATCTCGCCAAGGTCGATCTCCACACAGCCGTCATAGTAAGCAGTCTCTCCGGGCTTCAGCTCTTTGTAGTCCTGTTTTCTTCCGTGTATCTCGTAGAATTCCTCGATCACTTCATCGGTCTGCCAGATAGATGACAGACAGGTGGTCTCTGTAGTCATGACATCGATGCCTATACGGAAGTCCGCGCTCAGAGAAGCCACTCCGGGGCCCACAAATTCCATGACCTTGTTCTTGACATAACCGTTTGCAAACACTTTGCCGATTATAGCAAGAGCCACATCCTGAGGGCCTACACCCGGACGCGGTGAACCGGTAAGATAGACTGCAACCACCTGCGGCATGTTAATATCATATGTCTGGGAAAGAAGCTGCTTAACAAGCTCCGGGCCGCCTTCTCCAACAGCCATGGTTCCAAGAGCGCCATAACGGGTGTGGCTGTCCGATCCCAGTATCATCTGTCCGCCGCAGGCAAGCATTTCACGCGCAAACTGGTGAATAACCGCCTGATGAGGAGGAACGTACACTCCGCCGTACTTTTTCGCGCAGGTAAGGCCGAACATATGGTCGTCTTCGTTAATGGTACCGCCTACCGCGCACAGCGAATTATGGCAGTTCGTCAGAACATACGGAACCGGAAATCTCTCCAGGCCTGACGCTCGGGCGGTCTGGATAATTCCTACAAATGTGATATCATGGGAAGTAAGCTTATCAAACTTTATCTGGAGCTTTTCCATGTTTCCGGATGTGTTATGCTCCTTCAGTATCCCATAAGCGATTGTGTTTTTACGAGCCTCCTCCTTATTTAATGAAGGCTGTGCCTGCGCCTCTCCGGCAATCTTTCCATTTACCATATAGACGCCGCTGTCATATAATTTCATTCTGTTTCCTCCATTTTGCACCCAGATAATCGGTAATGAATCTGCTGAAGCAATTTCAAATCTTTTTTATAATAATACAGAAAGAAAACCATGTCAAAAAAATTCTGTTCTTAATGAAAAGCTTATGATAGAATATTACTGTTCATGGCCGTAAATGTGCGAATCTGAATGAAAACAGCAGACTCAGCCGTCTAAAGCCGGACCGTGAACAGAGGTATATTACACCACAATGCATTATTCAGCAGCAAAGGATTGGAGAGAAAAGAAATGTTTCACTTATGGGGAAAGATCTGGAAGGACAGCCGCATGATCAGAGATATTACGATCTGTGATGGTTCGGAGGATACACGTACTCACAAGGTTTTCCACGCCCTGGAACAGGTCTGTCATGATTTCGACCTCGGACAGCCCATCTGGCTTGATTCCAATATAAGAGAATTCAAAAAGCACAGCAAAACACGCTTCCGCCAGGACAGTTTTATTGAAGAGATCGATTTTGACTATCTGGAAATCCAGATCACCGAAGAGGACTGACTGCGAAAGCAATGGAACGGTCAGTCTTTCCAGCCGGAAGAAGCTGACCACCACAAATACATTATAGGAGGAGAAACAATGAAAGGAATCGTCCTGTCAAAATATCAGGGACTCGGAAATGATTATCTTATCCTTGACGCCCGCAAAAATAAATCAAAGCTCATGGGGAAGAAGATCGCCCTTCTCTGCCGCCGCGGATTCGGCCTTGGGGCTGACGGCGTATTGTATGGACCAGTGGATATCGGCGGCAAAATGGGAGTGCGCATCTTCAACTCGGATGGCAGCGAATCAGCCATCAGCGGCAACGGTGTCCGTATCTTCGCAAAATATCTTATGGATCAGGGCTATGTATCGGGAAGTACCTTCGATATCGAGACCCTCGCCGGCACGATAACAGCTGAAGCACTCAACAGCCGTGGTACCGAATTCCGCGTAAATATGGGAAAGGCTTCTTTTTTCTCAAAGGACATCCCGGTAAGCGGAGATCCAAGAGAGGTCATTGATGAAGGCTTCCGTTTCCACGATCATATGTACAAGGCTACCTGCCTGACGGTCGGGAATCCGCACTGCATCATATTCACCAATCATCTTGAGCCGAAGGATGCGAAGCTCCTCGGGCCTTATGTTGAAAACTGCGATGAATTTCCAAACCGCATGAACCTGCAGCTCTGCCATGTCATCGACAGGGGCAACCTTGATATTGAGATATGGGAGCGCGGCAGCGGCTACACCAAAGCATCAGGAACCGGCAGCTGTGCTGCAGCAGCAGCCGCATACCGTCTTGGCTATACCGAGTCCCGCATGAATGTGAACCAGCCCGGCGGAATGATCCAGATAGACATAGCCCCGGACGGCACCATATTCATGACAGGAACCGTAGGTTTCATAGCAGAAATGAACATCGCAGAAGAGTTCTTTTCCTGATGCAGCTATATCTAAAAAAATGTATGCTCCTGAAGACAGCGCTGTTTCCGGTGACATCACCGCAGCAGAAGACAACATTTCGGCAGAGGATACAGATGGCGACGGGGCATTCCTTCTTTCATACCGTTTTGCAGATAAGGAGGAGGCTGCCGAGTTCCTTCTTTCCAATCGTGAGTATTATGAGAATCTCAACCAGAAGAAATAAGACAGGGGACGGTTCTCTGTCTTATTTTTATAAGACAGAGAACCGTCCCCTCCTCATTTTTCACAGCCCCTTTTAATAGGTATTAATCTGTTATGCAGCAGGCTCTGCTGCATCATCCTGTGCATTTTCAGACGCAGGCTCCACATTCTCATCCTGAACTTCATCAGGCGTCTCGTCTATAGTTTCCGGCTGTTCTTCTGCTTCAGCAGCGGCATTTTCTTCAGCTGCTTCTGCTATCTCCGCGGATGCATCATCCTTCGGACGGGATTTCTTTCCTTCGGTAACAAGGGATGCTTCATCCATAGGTATTGCATGGCCTTCCGGAAGTTCTATTTCTTCAAGTCCATCTGCAGAAAGCTCAATGAACTCTCCTCCGGATATCTTTGTAAAGAAGATGTCCTTCAGGTCTTCAAGGCTTTCTATCCCTGTAACCTTATCTGCGACATGCTCAAGAACGACCCCAACCGCCTCCATGAGTGCATCCTGAACATTTCCATTATTCTCATCCGGGAAAACTGACGACAGATCAAACCAGCGGCCTCCTATGTAAGCTGCGAAAACGAGCTGGTCCATACGGTCAGACATAGGATCCTCCTGCCTTAAGTGCATCAACAGCGGAATCGTATATCCCTCACCTGATACCATATTGATAGTACGGTCGTCCTGACCTGCATTGCCATTTCCATCTGTATATACATCATCAGCCTCTTTTTTCAGCCATTTCATCAGGTCATTTAATACTTCATCCGGAAGATCACTGTTCTCAACGGCTTCCGGAAGCTCCGATTCAATATCGCTTACAGTATCAGCAGCCTTATCATCCGCATCAGTGTCACTGTCTTCTGACATGTCAGACAGGATATCTCCGATCAGCTCAAGAAGGCCAGGCTCTTCTTCCTGCACGACAGGTTTTGCTTCTTCGGCAGCCTGCTGCTCTATTATAAACTTCTCTACGCTCTCCGGGAAGAAGCTGTAATCACCAGCCATCATATCAGCAACATATGTCCTGATCTTATCGATAAGCTTCTCAATATTCAGGCTGTTTATCATAAGCATCCAGTTTCCGTCGGTCATTGCTTCAGTATCCGGCAGGACCAGATTTACCAGTGCACGGTTGTCTGCCATCTCTTCGGGAAGTCTGTTGTCGCCGAGTTTTACAGTAATTATTGCATCGGAAAGAGCATCTCCATACTGCTCCATTCCAAGATTGCCAAGAACGACCGGAAGTATATCGGCAAGCTGTGCGTAATCGGTCTGCGGAACCATGGTGCAGTCGACGGCGAACCAGAATGCGCGGGCGTCTTCAAGTGTCATCCCACCGTCAGTGTACATACGGTAAGCCAGATAGTTAAGCAGCGAAGAATTCGTATGTACTCCTCCATGATCATTGATGCCGGTCGGAGTCTTTACGTTAGCATGGTAATAGATATCCCAGCTGAATTCAGGCTGCTGCAGCAAATGCGGATCGCTCATACTGCGGACGATTGTGGAACTGCCTTCACCCATAAGCCATTCGGTTTCATTACCGTTCATCATCTTGCAGAACTGGCCCTGTATATCACTCATGGCTTCATTGATAGCGCCGTAATCGTTAACGTACGCATTATAAGTAGTGGTGGCACCGGTCACGCAGTGCGTCGTCTCATGAGCGATGACATCAATGCACTGTGAATAATCATTTGCCTGGCTTGCCGCGAATATCTGCCATCCGAGCATCTCGCCGCAGTAGCACGCATTATTGATCATATAGTGGTCCTTATCGCAGAAGTTGTTAAGGATGAGGATCGGTGTTCCCTCTCCGTCCGGGCCATGCCATCCTATTTCATTGTAGTAATCCCATGCAATACAGTAATTGTAAAGGGAGAGCAGTCCTATCTGATCCCATTCTTTATTGTCCGGACTGTATTCGACCACAACATTTCCATTGTTATACAGGAATTCATAGCAGTCGGCTACAACGATCCTGCGTTCCAGGTTTCCAAGGTAATACATTCCTGTACGTCTGTCGCGCATTACGGTGACAGAGATCTCTTTTTCTGTTCCGTCAGAAAGATCCACATAACCGGTATATTCTGCCGGTTCCATAAACTCAAACAGGTATTCGGCATCAAATCCTGAAGAACCGGCTGCATCTCCCGGTATTATTGTAGGCATACTGTAAAGATATTCTCCGGCCATATTGACATAATGTGCCTTATACGGAAGCTCTTCGCTGCTGGATGATGCATCTGTATAGACTGCCCAAACATAGCGCGCGCTGGCACTTTCTGCATCATCGGCATAGAGATCGATCTCAAGCATGCTTGGAAGAAGGATCTTTTCGGTCCAGTCACTGTGAACCTTTACGGTAAGGCCGGCAGCTTCTTCCTCGTGAGCCGATACGATCGCTTCAGCCTCCTCTGCCGGGATGCCTTCTCCTTCGTTCGCTTCGGGGAGCTCTGATTCCACACAGCCGCTGAACGAAAGCATTTTTCCGTCAGAGTCTGTTATGATCTTGACTGCGCCGCCCGGTACAGTAGTGTCGCCGTACATCTGCTGAAATACATAATACTGATTTCCGGCTGTGTCTGTTAAAATGTCCACCGGGTCGAAGCTTGTCTTTTCGTTACCGCCCATGAGCCATATCATGGAATCGACCACTGCCCCGGCATCTTCCTCGCCTGTGACAGGACTGTCTGTGCAGGTTCCCTTGATCAGCGTTACCTTTCCATCATGGATAAATACTTCTTCAGCTCCGCCATTCAGCTCCTCTACTTCTGAGATGGTAAGCTGTCCTTCCGGAGCCTCACTCTCTTTTTGCTTCAACGCCTCGATATCAGCAGCTCCCGAAACTTCAATGACCGCTTCATCCGAAGCTTCACTTACAGTACCGGCCCCGGTTGTTTCTGCCAAGGCATAAGGAGCAGCCGAAGAAGCAAGCATCGCAGCAGCCATCGCCACTGCAATGGTCTTTTTATAATTTGTTGACATAGATACCTCCTTTTAAGTAAAAAAATCTTGTGTAATCATTCAGGTACGTCAGTATAATTTTACTACTGAAGTCTCAAAAATGAAAGCATCAGTAATCACAGGAGCCTGAACAATTTCCACGGATGTGTTACTATCCATGGCCGCAAACGCGGGATTCCGAATGCAGGAAGCAGACTCAGACGCTTACGGCTAAGCCTCATATAGTAACTCTTATATATATACGATTAAGATCAGCCGCTTCCATGAAACACTTGGTTTATCCCCACGCGGTCCCACGCGGTTTAACATTACAGGATGATATAGCAAGAAGAGGACAGCTCCCTGTACACCTTAAGTGCACAGAGAGCTGTCCTCTATGTTGACCCGCTTCGCGTTGCCGCTCTGCTTTTTTCTATATTATTCCTGTGAAGCCAGCCACTCGTCGAGCTGTCTCTGGTTTTCTTCGATGATCTTGCTCATTCCGGCTGCTTCAAGAGCTTCCAGGAATTTCGGGAGTGTTTCTTCGGGATCTACGGTACCGCAGTTGAGAGCCGGGCCGTATTTTCCAATCTCGGCGATGACTGCTGTGATCTCGGATGATACACTGCTGGTGTCGAAGTTGTAGCCCATGAATTTGGAAACTTTAGCGTTTTCGGCGCTCCACAGATTCAGGTTGTCCACAAACTCATCTGTAAGAGGTGTACGGAAGTAAGCATCTGTCTGGTCTCCATAGGTGCCGATCGTATGGCCATAACCAACAGATCCTGCATCCACGCCTTCAGGATAATCCACTATGTGGCTGCCTTCGCTTGTTACATAGTGCTTGCCTTCAATACCAAGGTCAAGCAGATTGGTAAGCTCAGTGCTGTTGTAAAGAAGATCCAGGAAGTCTGCGGTCTTCTGAGGATTCTCGCAGGAGGAGGAAATGCTCCATGCAGTGTTCATTGTAGAACCGGTGTCAAGCAGGTAAGAACCGTCGCCGATCGGGATAGAGCCGAGCTCTTTGCCCGTCTGTGCAGACCAGTATGCAACATTGCTGCCGGCAGAGCATTTTCCGAAGAATCCGAACACCTGACCCTGGGTCATAGAGTCAAAAACTGAATATCCGTTGCTGATGGAATCCGGAAGCGCATAACCTTTTTCAAACCAGTCACGATGCTCTTTACATGTTTCAGCATATTCATCAGTTGCATACCAGTTAACAACCGTATCACCGTTTTCTACATCAAGTATGCATCCGTTTGCGATATATGTAGCGTCTCCAAGGGAGTCAAAGTTGTGTCCATAGGAAAGCTCTGCGGCAACGCCGTCACCCATGGAAACCGCATACTGCGGCATGCCGCTGTCTTTGATCTGACCGAAGAAATTGTCATAATCTTCCGCTGTTGTCAGTATTTCGGGTATTTCAATACCGTACTCCTCGGCAAGAGCTGTATCATAGAGGAAAAGAGCGCAGGAAGAAGAATACAGAGTTCCCGGATATGCATAAATGTCTTCACCAATCTTGCCGGCGTTGATCAGGACTCCTGCCTTCTCGATCAGAGAATCGGAAAGATACTCAGTCATCGGCTGGATAAGGCCCTGGCTTGCAAGAATGCTTGGGGTGGTAAGAAGTCCGGACTGTACAAGGTCGATCTTTTCGTTTGAAGCCGCCATGAGCGGAAGCTTTGTCATCATCTCGCTGATAGGAACCGTTACAAAGTGAACACGTACTCCAACTTCCGGAACACTGATCTCATTTACGGCATCTTCTACTTCCTGAAGGTCTACATCATCAAAACCATAGGTGATGATCTCCATGTTCATGTCATAAACATCTTCCTCTGCAGCCACAGTAAATGCTGTTCCTGCAAGAAGGGAGAAGCTCATAATCCCTGTCATGAGTCCTGCCAGTACACGTCTTTTCATTCGCTTTTCCTCACTTTCTTTTTTTAAGATCCTTGTGTAGTTTTGCCCTTTAAGACACTCAAGGAAAGCATCCCAAAGCCCGCTGAAGCGGGCATGCGCCTCTGGCGCCGGGCCAGGTTATTGAAACTGCCGCTGCAGTTTCAAAAGCCTGAAGGTTAACAGTTGGTTGATAGATACATTTATTGCTGTTCAGAGCAGTCCGAAGCACTTTCTGCCGGAGCTGCCAAAACTTCAATCAGCAGGTGACGATAACATTCGGGTTTTTAAAGGGTCATGACGTACTGCCTTTTGCCGCACTTCTGGCGGTCATCCGTTTGCAGCATCCATGGCGGTCAGCCTTTTGCAGCGTCCATGACTGTCAGCCTTTTACAGCGCCCATAGTGATACCTTTTACAAAGTAATCCTGGAAGAACGGGTACACTATCAGGATCGGGATGATTCCGATAACGGCCGCTGCCATCCTGGAAGTGTTTGCGGGCATCTGCATCGCTGCGCCGCCGCCTCCTGTCATCAGATATTTTGCGTTTTCATTGATCGCGTTCAGGATATTCTGAATACCATACAGCTTCTGGTTGTCAATATAATACAGACCATTCTGCCAGTCATTCCAGTATGCAACTCCGACCATCAGGCCTACTGTCGCAATGATCGGTTTTGAAAGCGGAAAGACCACCTTTGTAAAAATCCCCACCTCTGAGCAGCCGTCGATGCGCGCCGCCTCAAGCAGCTCCTCCGGAATGTTGGAGGAAAAGTAATTACGCACCATGATAATGTAAAACGCATTAGTCAGCAGGTTTGGAACTATCAGTGCCCACAGAGTGTTCTTTACATGGAAGGTCTGGGTGTACATTATATAGGTCGAAACCAGACCACCGTTGAACAGCATCGTAAATACTACATAAAAGTTGAAGAACCTTCCAAACGGGAGTCCCGGCCTGGAGAGCATGTAGCTGAAGGCCATAGTAATTATGATGCATACCAGAGTTCCGCACAATGTCACGATGAACGTTATCAGATAACCTCTTCCGAAAAGTGATGCTTTAGTGAGAAGATACCTGTACGCATCTGTGGACAGATGATTCGGAATCAGCGAAAAACCATTCGTCACCGCATAATTCTCTTCTGTAAAGGAAGCCACTATCAGAAGATAAAACGGCAGTACGCACAGTATGGTTACAATGATCAGTACAACATGTGATAAAGCAAGGAACTTTTTATGTCCGTTAACCATCTTCCCACCCCCTTAGAACATTGCGTCTTCTTTGCTGAACTTCCGTATGATCGCATTGAAGATCATTATAGTTATAAAGCATACGATCGACTGGTAGAAAGCCGCGGCCGATGAAAGCCCTATGTCACCGTTCTTCATAAGCGCACGGAAGACGTATGTATCAATGGTGTCCGTTGCGCCGTACAGAAGCCCCTGATTCCTGGGTACCTGGTAGAACAGGCCGAAGTCAGAACGGAAGATACGTCCCATTGCCAGGGTGACAAGCATGATAATTGTCGACTTAAGAAGCGGCAGGGTGATCTGTGTGATCTGCTGCCATTTAGTAGCTCCGTCCAGCTCTGCTGCTTCGTAGAATGATCCGTCAATACCTACCAGCGTTGCCAGATATATTATGGAGCCGTATCCGATCATTCTCCATTCATACACAAACAGGAGGATAAACGGCCAGTATTTCTGCTCCATATAGAAGGAGATCGGCTTCATACCAATGGATGTAAGAAATCCGTTGATGATACCGGTGCGGTCTCCCAGGAATGCATATGCAAGGTATGAGACAACAACCATCGACATCAGATATGGCAGCAGAAGGAAGGTCTGATAGATCTTCTTTGTCGCTTTTTTACGTATTTCATTGAGGAAAATCGCGATAGCCACGCCGAACACGGTATCAAGTATAATAAATCCGATATTATAAAGGATTGTATTTCTCGTGATGATGAACGCGTCTCTGGTGGCAAACAGATATTGGAAATTGCTTAAACCTGCCCAGGGGCTCCCGAAGATACCCTTGGAATAGTCAAATTTCTTGAATGCGATGATCAGGCCGTAGAGAGGCATGTAATTGTTGATGAACAGATAGATGAAGCCCGGCAGCCCCATAAGAAAAACGGGAATCCACCGTTTAAAATTTGTTTTTTTCTTCGCCGTCATAATGATGATCCTCCCCAAATGTGCAGGATTTGAAACTATTTAAACTGTTTCATGTCATGTCATCATTATAACGGCCTGAAAAATCAGAAAAAAGGAATTTTCGGATGTGAAATTGGATAAAACGGACTTTACAGACGCAGTTCTCTATTTACGGTACTGCTTTGGGGAAACACCTGTTTCCTTCTTAAACACCCTGGTAAAGTATGCATAATCCTGGTATCCCACAAGTGAAGCTATTTCCTTTATCGGGATGTTCGTTTCAATCAGAAGCTTTTGGCAGCTTCAACACGCTCTGTTGTAATGTATTCAAGTATTCCCCGGCCCGTTTCCGCCTTGAAGGTTCTGGTCAGATACTGAGCATTGAAGTGCATGATGTCGGCGATCTTTGTTACTGTAAGATCATCTGCAAGATGGTCCTTCACGTATTGCTTGACTTCCTTTTCCACATCACGTTTTCCGGCGACCTGTTTCATTTTCTGAAGCTGGTCCTGCGTCCGGCTTTCGGATTTTATGGTATAGTCCAGATTTCCCCAGCCAATGCTTCCGTCCGGACTCTTCGCGCCGCCCCCGCGGTCTTCATAGAATTCCATCTTCAGTGTCATTTCGTGGAGCGCTCTTGAAAACTCCTCATAATCAATGGGCTTCAGGATATAATCATAGCAGCCCTGCCGAATGGCTTTTTGAACATAACTGAATTCCGGATGACAGGTCACCATGATGATCCCCATAGGCTTATTCTGTTCCCGCACCCAGTCCACCAGCTCCTGCCCGGTTCCTCCGGGCATTTCGATATCGCATATAAGAACACTTATACTGTGCTCATTAAGAAGCGACTTTGCTTCATTTATATTCGAAGCTTCATAAACAGTCCGCACATTGCATTTTTTCCAGTCTGTCGACTCGATCAATGCCTTCCTTGTCCTTGGCTCATCATCTACAATAAGAGCATTGTACATACTATTCTCCTTCAGTCTGTCTCATCTTCCGGTTCTGCATACACCGATTTTGTATTCTCCGGCTATCGATTCTCCGGTTCTATATTCTTCGTCTATATATCTTCCGGTTCTGCATCCTCAGGTACTGTATCCTCCGGTTCTGTGTCCTCCAGTTCTCTCTTCAGCGGAAGATATATTTCTGTGCAGGCACCGCCCGTTTCAGTGTTATATACCTTAAGCTCTGTGCGTCCATGGTACAGTATATCCATGCGTTCCACAGTATTGACTATCCCGACTCCCAGACGTCCTTCGTCAACCCGGGTTTCAAGAAACCTCGTGATGCTCTGAAGCGTTTCCTCTTTAAAGCCTTGTCCGGTGTCGGAAATACTTATCTTGAGCCTTCCATCCTCCTCCATGCCCCGTACAATAATAAACAGTTTTTTGTCATTTACAGCGTATTTGATGCTGTTCTCCACAAAAGTCTGAAGAATGAGCGGAGGGATCAGGACATCACTTACCGTATGCTCCCACTCTACAAAGAAATCAATGCTGTTCTGCGTACGTTCCCGCTGGATCTTCAGGTAGTTTTCCACATGCCGGAACTCGTAACGCAGCTGCACAAAATCTACCCGGAGGTTCACAATATACCTGAAATAATTGACCAGGTACATTACCATCTTTTTGACCAGCGGAAATTCTTCTTCATTGTAGGTATATATCACATTCAGCGCATTCAGGATAAAATGCGGCCTGATCTGCTGGCTGATGTATTTAAGCTCAGTCTCCTGTTCCTTAAGCTTTGTCTCATACAGGCGATACTCCAGGTCATTGACCTTATCCATCATTTCGTTGAGACTGTGTCCAAGAAGATCAAACTCATCCCGGGTACGGCCTCTTCGTTCGTCAAGACGGAACTCAACTTCCCCGTCACCGTATCGCTCCATGGCTTCCTTAAGCAGCATGACCGGTCTGGATATCCTTGAATTCATCCACAGCACAAGCAGGATCGTGGACACAAACCCTATAAACGCCGTCAGGAATACTATCTTATGCTGCAGCGGCATCTGTCCGAAAAGGCCCTCCTCGGGTATCAGAAGTCCCATATATATACCCTGTGCGCTTCCGTTATCCTGAGCAATATAGTTTTCATATTTACCGTTTTCGTCTTTAATGCTTTCTATTCCCACCTGGGCTTCTGCTATCGCGCTGCTGATTTCTTCATTTTTAAGGCTGTTGGCTCCGAACCTGTCTCCGATATAGAATTCTCCGCTCCATTCTCCATTGTTTTCAAGGCCAAGCCGCCTCATGACATAATTGCATCGCATCCAGCACCCGCAGCAGGCATCCCGGCTTTTCATAAAATATACAATATACTGTTCATCGCCCGCATTCAAAAGCTGCCACTGATTGTATATGGTACCTTCTTCTGTCATCCTGTCAGATATTGCGTCATGCAGGGCTTTCTGCTTTAATCCACGAAAGTTAAGAGATGGATCTATATTAGGAAAATACAGAAAAATCCCGTCTACTATCTCATTCGCATTTTTAAGCGGTTCAAGTACCCGGACGCTGTCTACAACCGCCTCAAAATATTCCGTATTCTTCTCTCCTTCTTTCACATTCCGCAGTATTCCGGAGCTTGGCTCCACAGAAAAATAACTGGCAAAAGTGAACTCACACTGCCTCATGACATTCTGCAGCTGTATGTAGCCGGAATCCATTATACCGATCTGATTATCGATCGCCTGCTTCCTTGTCTGGTCATAGTTCAGCATGGCAGTGACAAATACTGCCACGGACAAAACCAGCATGATCACCAGAGGCCAGATCACGATCCTTTTCATTATTGAGCGATAGGGTTTATGCACAGTACTTCTCCTCAATGAGCATCTAGCATACGTCTCTTTTCATTGTATAATTGTACCTTTCGCGCTGCTGAATTTCAAGAACAAGTCACATATGTCCAATTTACAGTCATGTTTTTACTTTTTGGATCCATGGTTTGAGTATATAATCAGTTTCAAGTCCGACGTGCCGGACTCGCACCGGGCTGCGCGCCAAAATCTCATCCTCCTCAACGCAGCCCGGTGGAGCACAAGGGACGGCTCTCTGTGTTCATCAGTCTGTGAACACAGGGACGGTTCTCTGTGTTCTTCAGCCCGGGTCACCTGGAGCCTGTTTTCTGTGTTCTTCTGTCCGGCCCGACAATTCTATAGAAAGGATCCTTAAATGAATCTTAATGACATCCTTGAAATTGAACAGCTCAAATACTGTTATGAGCAGGCCTATGCACTGCACCGTCATACAGAAATTCCTGACATGTTCTTCCGGAGTGAGGATACGGTTTTTACCATTCCTTCTGCCGGTGACAGAACCGCAGGATGGAATGTAATAAACGAGAAGTTCTGCAGCGAACTGTACAATGTATCTCCCCGCGAGGACAGTTTTCATACAGGATGGCAGATCTGCACACCTGTTATGTGGGAAGATGACGGAGAAATATGTGGGATATTCCCGACCTTCGGTTTTCTGGTTCTCAGCATGGATCCGGACACAATGAAACCTCCCTACCCGGTTCTTTCAACGCTGGAGCTGTGGCAGGACCATTTTGCAAAGCAAAAAGGGATGTGGAAAATACATTATCTGCATGCTCAATTTCTTCTTGGGCAGTGTGTCTGGAAATGGAATGCACCGGAAGATTCCGGGCTTGCAGTTCAGAAAAAGCTGCAAAGTATTCCTCATCCGATACTTGGAAGGCCGAAGTATGAGAATGCAGTCATGGAATCAAACGATCCTTGCAAAACATCCGGTTATTCCGAAGCGGCAGGTGCTTTCAGGTCGGCCGAAGGAGACGACCAGGAAGTTCTTTCTGCATCAACTGTGGAAACCGCGCATGCTGTTCTTACTGCACCGGCTGTGGAAACCGGGCATGCTGTTCTTACTGCGCCGGCTGTGGAAACCGGGCATGCTGTTCTTACTGCGCCGGCTGTGGAAACCGTATCCCCTCCTGCTTTTTGTTCCGCGTACTACAGTATACAGTTCCTTCAGGGTATGTACACACTCCTCTGGCAATGCGGCCGGTTTGAAGAAATACCCGGTCTGCTTTTTTCATCTGGTGATAATACATCAGTATTGTATGACGGGATAAATTCTGATACCATAAAAGATGGAAAGAACCCTGCGGATACCCTTTCCTTTTTCTCAAAAGTAAAAGAGCTTACAGATAAAAACGGCGGTTTATTAAGGATCGATATGCCGGCTGATCAGTGGATCACCATCTCCCCGGATGGAAAAACTGCTGAAGGCCACTGGATCACAAGAACTCATAAAATAGAAAGAACTGAGGATGGCAGTAAATACAATGTCTGTATCGGACGTTTTTCCAACAGGTTCTGCATGGAAAACGGCTCCTTCAGGATTCAGAGCGTGCACTGGGAGCTTCTTCAGGAATTTGCTCCATATGATGTCCTGCCGGATATGAACCTTGATGCCTATATTAAATGCCCTGCAGACTGGATACCCCGACTTCCTGTCCCGAGCAGTACTCCTTATGAAGGTGCATCAGATAAGACCAGTGAGATCATCCTTCTTAAGAATGAGATAATGTCGTGGTTTTACAGTATATCTTACGGAGTAAACACAAAAAATCTGTTCCCGTGCAGTTCAGGAAAAGTCTGTTCAGACTTAAGCGATATCTTCAGAGAATGCCGCTATGCGCTTGCAACATCTCCGGTTATCCATATGAATGATGACCTTAATATGGCAGATGCATTCCTGAGCGTGAGCCTTATTCTGAATAACGGGCAGGATGAAGTCATATATTCACGCGGCAGTTTTTCCTTCTTGCTGAGGAAAGATGTTTCCGGATGGAATATCATCGATGGAAACTGGTATCCTTATGCTTCACTTGAACCGTGGAAGGTTCTTAACAGTTAGTCCCAGTCAATTATTTGTTACTCTCATCTTTTCCGGTGGTTTTTTCACCTGAATATCTGCCGTACAGACACATTAGTGTCTAATTGGCTATTCACGGCCCGGCTGCAGGCGGCCGGTTTTGAGCACTTCAATAGAAATCAGATCAGGAGGTAAAGCGGAAATGAAAATCGAACAGTTTAAGTTGTATGAAGATGACCCGAATGTAACCCTTACAGCCTACATTCTGGATGATTCTCCGGAAATGACCAAAGGTAAAAAAAGGCCGGCCTTCCTCGTTTGTCCGGGCGGAGCCTATATGTTTACCTCCGACCGCGAAGCCGAGCCTGTTGCCATCCGCTTCGCAGCCATGGGATATCATGCCTTCGTGCTCAGGTACTCCGTCTACTCCAACAGCGGAGTAAGATTTCCAATGCCCGGAAAATCTCCGGCTTATGAAAAAGGTGTTTTCCCCGGACCTATGAGAGAGATCGGTATGGCCATGCTGAAGATCAGGGAGCACGCTGAAGAATGGAAAGTAGATATGGACAGGATAATTCTGAACGGTGGGAGCGCCGGAGCCAACAACTGTGCTGAGTATGCGGTCCACTACAGTGACCCTGTAATCTATGAATATCTTAACGCAAAACCGGAGGATCTGCGTCCGGCCGCCGCTGTCCTTGCCTACGGTGTCTATGATTATGCGCTCATGCACAAAACTCTTCAGAAGCTGGGCGATAAAGACCGTATTGAACTGAACCGCGGTTTCAATCTGGCCTTTTTCGGAGACCCGGATCCTTCAGAAGAGACAATGGCTGAAGGAAGTCCTGTCAACTATATCAAGGCAGACACTCCTCCAATGTTCCTCTGGACCACAAGAGAGGACAGCACAGTACCCATGAACCAGACACTCAGCATGGCTCTTGCCATGGAAGAAGCCGGCATCCCCTGCGAAACACACATCTTTGAAAACGGCGATCACGGCCTCTCCCTTGCAGACCAGTCATGCGCCGAAGCCAAAGAACAGATAAACCCGGACGTAGCTGAGTGGATCAACCTCGCCGAAACCTGGCTGAAAAAGAGATTCTCCCTCGACATGCCCGACAAATGCCCGGACTGGAGAGCTGAATTAGGAATTTAAAATAAGACAGAAAAAAGGTGCTGTGAAAAAAGTAAGACTTTTTTCACAGCACCCTGTATTCGTGAAGCTTTTTACACCTGTAATGTTATAAGATACAGCTTGTGGTCATCACATGCGTATAGCATGAATACTCTCGCCTGCAGCATTACGACTGTACCGTCTTCTTTTTCGAATTCCACTTCATCGGTGTAGCCATTCAGTGGGTGCTCGTTGGCTCCGTACAGAATGCTGCGTATCTTCTCGCGGTCACCATGATGGTAACGCATCACGAAATGGGCTTTGGCTTCCTCATCGCCTTCTGCTATTCCTGTCATCACTGAGTAAGGATGGTTCATCTGAACTATTGAGATGTTATCCTGTCTCTCTTTAAAGATCGCAGCCGGTCCGATTATATTATCAAGCAATGTCTCGCTCAGCATTCCTTCATGAATCAGTTCTCTGAAGGTAAGGCGGTTTCTCATTATCGCATCGCCCTTTTTAGGTGCCCTTCCGATCTTATCAGGCTGCTGAAGGAGCTTTTCAAATTCCTCTACGGGCATTGGTTTATAAAAATAGAATCCCTGGGCGTAATTATCTCCGAGCGCTATCAGGTCGTCTCTCTGATCCTCAGTCTCGACTCCTTCCGTCACCACCAGCATGCCTATCATGTGTGCCATGCTGATAACAGATTCCACTATGCTGATAGCCTTGCTGTCCGATTTCTTCTGGCTCATAAAGCGTACATCTGTCTTCAGCACATCCAGATTCATTGTATGCAGCATGCTGAGTGAAGAGGATCCGCTTCCAAAGTCATCCATCAGGATCTTAAACCCGGCTTCATGCAGTTTTTTCACTGCATTTGCTATAGTATCCGTATTATCGGTCAGGGCGCTTTCTGTTATCTCTATCCCAAGATATTCCACAGGTATCTCATACTTCTTTATAAGATTGATAAAATGCTCCGCGACATCTGTAAAGTAAAAGTCCACCCTGGAAACATTTACAGAACAGGGGACGGGAGTAATACCGCGTTTAAGGAGACTCTGAAGCCACCGGCATACCTTTTCCCATACAGCACAGTCAACCGCAAAAATGTAGCCTGTTTTTTCAAGCAGTTCGATGAAGCCTCCGGGACTGACCACTTCTCCTCTCAGGTTCCACCTCATCAGAGCCTCGGCTCCAATGATCTTTCCGGATTTTTCATGAACCTGCGGCTGAAGATAAAAGAAGAATTCTCCTCTCGGAAGCCCCTTTTTTACATCCATCAGCATCAGCTTGTTTCTGCGGATATTCTGATAATGCTCTTCGCTGTAAAAATTGTAGTTTCTTGTATAGCTTCCCTTGATCTCCTGCATTGCAGTCAGGGCGCGGTCATATTGCAGTGAGGAAGCCTCCTGGCGGTCTCTGGAAAAATATACCCCGAGTATCGGCGCAAACCCGTCAGTATACTTAAGCCTTGAGATCAGTTCCTGCAAAAACGGTTCCACTTCCCTGGTGTCCCGCGCAGCTGTCGGCAGTATCAGGCAGAAATTATCGCCTCCAAGGTAACCGGCAAGGCCTTTTTCCTCATTCGCCTTCTGTTGAATGGTATCCGCAATGGATTCCAGGAAAGCATTCCCGGCCTGTCTTCCGAAGATATCATTAAAAAGCTTGAAATAGTTTATATCGATCACAATAGTGATCACGTTTTCATCATAACGGTCTGCGAGCCATTTCGATATTGATCTGAAAAATTCTTCCCCAACCGGAAGGGTAATGTCGGCTTTTGACTGCTCAATACTCCTGTTTTTTCTCTGGAACTGCAGGTTGTTTTCTCTCTGTGCCATCAATGCGCGTTTGTCATTATACATACGCATATGGACATCCCTGATACCTGCGTCAAATCCGCCCTCACACTCAGAGACCCACATCACACCCATTGCAACCAGAAGATCCTGTTCTTTAAAAAGGTTTTTGATGATCTTTACACTGGTCTCGAAGCTTTCCTTCTCCACCGGGCTCTGCAGCACCAGAAATTCCCCGTCCGCTATGCGGAACACTTCCTTCTGTTCGTCGAAAAGATTTTCCAGGACAACCGCGGTATGCAGGAACATCTGTTCATTATCCAGGTGATCAGGATGCCCGTCATCCACGTCCCAGCCCAGAACGTCACAGTAGATCATTCCTACCGGCACATCCTCCTGAAGGGTATCCAGAAGGCGCTGCAGGCTCATCCTGTTGCCTGTTCCGGTCAGATTGTCCGAAAAGCCTATCTTTTCAAGCTGGTGTATAAGATGGTCATTCTGTACAAGAGATGAAAGAATGTAGCGCATTCCCGGCATTATGCTTTCTACACTGTCAAGTGTCTCTTCTGCAGGATTCTCAAGAAGAAAGAGCCCCCTTGTCCTTGACCCCAGTGACAGTGCGCATGCTGCTGCCACACGTACCTGGCGGAGTCTGAAACGGTCATATACAACCGGGTCGGTGTCACGCAGCTTCTCCATATCACGTATTATTATCACTTTATCCTCCGGTATGCCGTTTTTCCACATACCGGGCCAGGAAACAGGAAGATGCTGCCTCTGCTCCTTTTGGGACGGGATACCTTCCGCGCACCATTCATAGGTATTGTCGCAGCCGCCGTCACGTCCGGCCTCAAACACACTGACCCGTTCGCATCCCAGCTCCTCCCCCAGGAAAGCCAGCAGCCCGGGAATCGCTGTTGCTGAAGCCGGATGCGCAAGCGCCTTCTCGAATATTCTGTTTAATACGTGCAGATTGTCCTTCACCGGTAACACTCCTGTCAGATTCAGATATTTTAAACACTTAAGAATATAATATCACAGCTTCACATAAAATGCCATATTATTTACAATAAACATAAGACAGGGGACGGTTCTCTGTCTTATTTTTGCTTCATTACTTCGCCATATATCAGCACTGCGTTTCTTACGCAGTCTTCGCAGGAGCACAGGGGTTTCCCGTCTGTAATGGCTTTAAGATCCCTGCATTTTATTGCTCCGCACCTGTCCATGAACGCTTCCTGGATCTGGCGGGTCTTTTTGAGCGTACCTATACCTTCGGTTTTTGATCCGGCTATCATCCCAGCCCCGATAAGCGCGCCGCAGGTCGCTTCCATATTGCCCATCCCGGCGCAGAAGCCTGCAGATATCTGTTTAAGCTGTTCCTCTGACAGGTCTGTCTGGTCGGCAAGCACAGCAGTGACCGCCTGTGAGCAGTTGTATCCGCCTTTAGTTTTGAGTTCTACCGCTTTTTCAGCCCGTTCTTCTATAGTCATATTAATCTCCATTCCGCCGCCCTTGGCCGGTGGCACAAACTGTCATTAAAATTTCATATAAGATAATATGAAATGACCTCATATTTGCATCAACGTGGATTTACTTTAAGACTGGGGACGGTTCTCTGTCTTAATTCAGGTTATTATACATGGCAGCCCGTGTTCTTCGAGCTGGATATCAAGCTCTATCATGTCATATATTTCATTCTCAATAAAGTAGGAAAAAATAATATCCGTCTTATCACATGGTGAAAGCGCGTATCCTGCTCTTGACAGAAGGTCCCTTGTCTCGTCAAGATTCAGCTTTGCACCGATGCACAGGCACAGGGCGGTAAGCTTCTGCGGATGATACTCCGCGTTGTTCTTGATCTTTGAGAAGATCTTCTTGTCTACGATCGCCCTTTTGTATACATCCACATTATCCATGTGTTTGATCCGTATCAGATACAGGAGGTACTCTGAGAAGGTGTCTGAAAGATGCCTGATCCTTTCTTCGAGCCTGCTCTCATGCTCTCCATCAAAATCTATATAAAATGAATCTTCAACTATATCAGGCGCCGGTCTGGAAGACTCAGTCCTTGCAAGTCCAGGCCTGTAAGGCTCCGGTCTGGAATATCCGGTGCCGTAAGTTTCAGATGTGGAAGGCCCGGTCCCGGAAGATTTCGGTGCGGAAGGAGATTTCGGTGCGGATGGCCTGGCTTTGAGATCCTCCGGTCTGGCAGATCCCGGCATATAAGATGATTCCGCCAGATAGTTGTCAGCGCTTTTCGATGGATCATCCTTTCTTCTCTTAAAGATCGAACTCAGCCCGGATCTCTTCGAGGCTGCAGGTTCTGAAAAGTGATCATTGCCGGACATGGCTTCGCTGCGGTATGGTCTTCTGTCTGATGCTGTATTTCTGAAATCAGGTTCCGAAGCGCCTCTCCCGAACTGCATTAAAGGACGGGTATACCCAAAACCATATTCTTCCTGATGCTTTTCTTCGACATAATTCCCGTTTATGTACTCTTCCAGTCCCGGGAATATCCGTCTGCCAAGCAAGTGTGACTCCTCATCAAAAACAACAAGATAAATATCCATCTCTTTATTAAGCAGGAACGCATTGAACTCGTCTATGGCGATCCGCATCCCTTCTTCTTTAGGATATCCAAAGGAACCGGTAGAGATCAGCGGAAATGCGATCGACCTGATGCCATACCTGTCAGCGAGCCGGAGGCTCTTACGGTAGCAGGACCTGAGAGCTGCCTCCTCTTCTTCACCGCCTCCCATGTAAAGCGGGCTTACCGCATGTATAATATACCTCGCTTTAAGATGAAATCCCGGCGTAATAAAGACCTCTCCCTGCGGAACAGCCCCTATCTTCTGCTTTCTGTAGTTCAGCAGTTCTTCATGACCCGCAGCACTGTATATGGCTTTATCACATCCCGGGCCTACAGCAGGCTCCTCGTTTGCCGTATTTACGATAGCCTCTGTATTCATTTTTGTTATGTCATTGCGGACTATCTTTAAAGCCATCCAAACACTCCTCCCTCAAATTAGTCTCTGCCATGAATATTATTATAATCTATTATGTTCTTCCTGTCATTACAAAATCACAGTGAGGAGGTGAACGCAGGCGAACACAGGGCCGGGAGCACATCGGACAATCCTTCGCGAACACAGAAGAACACAGGGGACGATTCTCTGTGCTGACTCATCAGCGCAGAGGATCGCCCCCTGTGTTCTCCTGTATTTTCCTTTACTTCTATCTTATTATTTCTTAAGTACGATTTCCAGTTCGGTCTCACTTCCCTTTGCTTCATACTCTTCCTTGTCTGCTGCGAAGCCTTCCGGCTGCTTAAGGACATGTACCTTGCAGTCCTCAAGTGAATCGCGGTCGAATGTTACTGTGCCGTCCGGGCCTGAAGGCTGAAGCATGCACATTCTTTCAGAACAGAACTGGATCATTGCGCCTTCAACAGGATTACCTTCTTCGTCTTTTACAACAACCTTAAAAGGATCCGCTGCGGCTTTCTTTGCATAAGTGATGATATTATCGCTGCCTGCTTTGCCATATACAAGTCCGGCTCTCTGGGCAATCATGTTGATTCCTTCTGAAGTGCTGCCCTCAGCTGCTGCCAGAGCATTATCTACTGCTTCCTCATAACCGGCTCCGATATTTCCAACTATACGCTCACCAACAATATTACCATTCTGGTCTATCAGATAAGAGTTCGGATATCCCTGGCACACAAGCTGATCCTTTATCTCCTCAGTTGCAATAAGGTTAAGGTAAGTAACACCGTTCTCTGCAAGCACTGCTTTGTTTGCTGCGATAGACTCGTCATCAAGAGCATCAATGGTAATACCCACAACTCCGCAGCCTTTTTCCTGCAGTCTGTGGTTGAGCTCTTCGAGTTCCGGAAGCTCATCGATGCAGTACGGGCAGTTGCTGAACCAGAAGTTGACCAGAGTCACTTTGTTCTGAGAGAAGATTTCGTCACTTGTTATTGTATTTCCATCAAGGTCAGTAGTTTCAAAAGAGACCTGTGCTCCTGCTTCACTGCCATTCGGTTTTGGATCTTTGAAGGACATGGATTCAATAACATCTTCTGCATCAGCAAGTGCAGCATCAACAGCTGCCTGAATTTCTTCTGTCTCACATGCTTCATGTTCCGGAAGAGCGTTTTCATCAGATACTACACTGTAGAATGTAAAATTGTCAGACGATCCCAATGTATCAAGTCCTTCAACAGCGCCATCTGACAGATCAACAAGGTTTTTGACAACTTCCTCTAAATCTACTCCATTTTCAACCCCGACTACATTGACGAGATTGTAAAAATGGTACATCATAGCTTCCTGATACTCCTGAGATTCCTCTCCATACTGACTCTCAAGATTCGCCAGCTGCTCATCAGAAATTCCGAACATTGCTACTCCAAAATGCACTACATGTCCATCCTCGTCAAGCTTTTCTTCCTCTACATTAAGCTGTATCTGATTAGACATCCAGCTCTCAGGAATCTCAAATGCGACACCGACTTTTCTTCCATTATACTCTTCTGCCATAACGGATGATGCCGTAAGGATCATGCCTGCTGCTGCGGCTATTACTGTAGTTACTGCACCTTTCTTAACTGCTTCAAATATTTTACTCATGACTTTTCTCCTTTTTTAATACTGATGTTTTTATAATACTGATCGTTTTATCAGGTTATTCACGATTTTCCTTTAGAAATCATAAATCATTCGTTTTTTTAAAATGAACACCGGAATTTGTTTTCCTTTGTTCTTTCCGCATTAATATACGGAGCATGATAATTGAATCCACGATATTTTTACCATCAACAAAAACGTCATAAAAACGTAACATTTTTGTTATATACGTAGTATTTACAGGCAGGCACCACCAATGCAGGCTGCATGATATCGTCCCATCTTACAGAGTATGCTTCTTAGGCACTGTACATGAATAACTTCCGAAAGATGCGCAGGATAAATTTCGCCCTGCAAGGCGGAGGAAGGAGGCGTAGCGGGCTACGGCGACTGACGACAACGCAGTCAGGGCGGAATTTAGACAAGCAGATTTCGGAAG
>JAFUCO010000054.1 GCA_017459635.1 Blautia sp.
CTCAGATGAGTGCACAGGCAGCCGTCCCCTGTATAATTTAGAACCATCCCTGCTGGCATGTATGTCATTGAGAACTATTCGCGCTGTCATATGTGTCATTGAAAGCTGTCCGCGCTGTCATATGTGTCATTGAAAGCTGTTCACGCTGTCATGTGTTTCATTGAAAACTGTTCATGCTTTCATGTGTGTCATTGAAAACTGTTCACGCTGTCATGTGTTTCATTGAGAACTGTTCACGCTGTCATGTGTTTCATTGAGAACTGTTCACACTGTCATGAATTTGGTCTGCGTATGCCGAGGAACACTATAAATCCTGCGGCAACCACTCCTATCATCATAAATATCGTGCTCATGTAGGAGCCGCTGGCGTCATACAGTTTTCCCGCTATCGTTGACGCAAATGATGCGATCAGCAGATTCGTGTTGATCAGTGAGAAGTTCAGCGAGTAGTTGGTACGGCCGAAGAAATCGCTGATCAGCGCTGAGTTTGTGGGAGTTACACCGCCGTAGGCGAAGCCTCCTACTATAAAACCTGCAGTTATGAGAGTAAAAGAGTTTGCCTTAAGAGCAGCTATAAGTATGGCTCCTGCTGCAATGAATGCGATCATGTCAACGATCATTGTCACACGGTAACCGCATTTGTCATACATTGATCCGAAAATAACACGTCCGATGCCGTTCAGGATAGAGATAAGTCCTACTACAGTTGCTATCGTTCCGGCACCGACTCCTTCTCCTGCCTGTGTCGCAATGCCGCTCGCCTGTGAAACCAGCGCAAGCCCTGCCGCGCTGACAAGGATCGCCCAAATATAATAAAGCCAGAATGAAGGGATTCTTATCATGGTTGCAGTATCAACGTCGCTTGCAGGCTGGCGAGCCTTCTTCTTCCCTGAAGATGCCGGAGGGACAAAATCCTTTCCGGGACGCACAAAGAAAAAGCTGCAGATAACGAAAACTACACAGATCACTATTCCGAGTATGCGGAAGATGCCCTTCCAGGTTTCGTCACCGTTTGGCGGAGCTGCTGCCGCAAATATTTTGCCGATGATAAACGCCGAAAGCCCGAAGCCCATCAAAAGTATACCTGAAATAAGACCCTGTTTATCCGGAAACCAGGCTGAGATCGTGCTCATTACGGCATTATATGCAAAGCCGGCCCCCATACCGCACAGCACTCCAAAGCCCAGGTAAAGCTGGGTGGGGCTGCTGCCGGTTCCTGCAGCGATCATGAAACCTGCAAGAAAAAGAGCTGCAGAAATAAGAACATAGATGTTCGGTTTAACTGTCTTTGAAAGGACTCCTGCTATAAGGCATCCGATACAGAAAAATGCCATAACAAGCGTGAATGAGAGTGACAGCTGCGCTGCCGTCCAGTCAGGGCGGGATGCACCTATCGTTCTTGCCATTACAGACCAGGCATAAACAAGCCCGGCGAGCAGGAGCACTATAGTGCCGACGATTGCATAGATCCATCGGTTAAGATTTTTCATGTTTTCCTCCTTTTCAAGTGCGTGAGGTTGCCAGATTGACTTGCGTTTCAACTCATAACAACATTCTAAACGATAATCAGAAAAAGGAATATCCGGAATTTTCCCTGCGAAGGTGTTTTTTTTCACTTGTTGACTATCTTTTTTACATAACGATGTGTTAAACTATACATGATTGATGTTTTTTTATCCAGTTCTGTCTTGGCTGAGGAGGATTCTCTTATGACTGTACGTGAAGCTATTGAAAAACTTATGGTTTATGGTATCAGAAATGAACTGATCGAGGCGGCAGATTCCATTTACGCTGCCAATCATGTTTATGATGTTATGGGGCTTGAGCCGGAATATGATTTTAACCCGGCTGCCGGTAATCTTGACATGAATGACGTCACCCCTCTTGAGGAAATCTTATCCTGCCTCCTTGATGACGCCTGTGATCGCGGAAGGATCGACAGCGGTGTTGCAAGCCGTGACCTTTTTGACACAAGGATCATGGGATGTCTCACTCCAAGGCCATCCGATGTCATTAAAAAATTTCACGAAAAATATCAGGAATCTCCCGAAGCCGCTACCGATTATTTTTATAAGCTCAGCAAGGATTCCGATTATATAAGAACATACCGGATCAAAAAGGACCGCAAGTGGCCGGCCGCAACACGGTACGGAAGCCTTGACATCACCATCAATCTTTCCAAGCCTGAGAAGGATCCCAAAGCGATCGCAGCTGCCCTTTCAAGAAAGCAGGAGCAGTATCCGATGTGTCTTCTGTGCCCCACCAACACAGGATATGCCGGCAGGCTGGATCATCCCGCAAGACAGACCATACGCCTTATCCCGCTGAAGCTTGACGGGGCAGACTGGTTCATGCAGTATTCCCCGTATGTCTATTACAACGAACACTGCATAGTCCTTTCCGGAGAGCATGTTCCCATGAAGATCGAAAAGGCAACCTTCCGGCGCCTGATGGATTTTTTAAAACTGTTCCCGCATTATACAATAGGCTCAAATGCGGATCTGCCTATAGTCGGTGGATCTATCCTTACACACGAGCATTTCCAGGGCGGACGGTATGAGTTTGCCATGGAACGAGCCGGGATCCGTGAAAAAGTAAGTTTTAAGGAATTTGAAGATATCGAAGCGGGTATCGTAGAATGGCCAATGTCGGTGATCCGGCTTGATTCAGCTGATCCTGACAGGATAGTTGAACTGGCAGATAAGATCCTGAGTGCATGGAGAAGCTATTCAGATACTGACAATGACATTTATGCAGAAACAGATGGTACTCCTCACAATACGATCACTCCTATAGCAAGAATGCGCGGGGGGCTTTTCGAGCTTGATCTGGTCCTTAGAAACAACCGTACAACAGATGAGTTCCCGCTCGGCATTTTCCATCCCCACCAGGAGCTTCACCATATAAAGAAAGAAAATATCGGCCTTATAGAAGTCATGGGGCTTGCAGTACTGCCGGCAAGGCTGCTCGGCGAGATGGAAGAACTCAAAAAAGCAATCCTCTCAGGAGATGACATTCATAACATTCCTTCCATAGAAGCACATGCAGACTGGGCAGATGAGATATGCCGGAAGCGGAATGATATCACTCCCGATAATATCGATCATATCATCGAAGAAGAGATAGGGCTCGTCTTTGCGAATGTACTGGAGCACTGCGGTGTATTCAAAGACAACGAGCAGGGACGCGAAGGATTCAGGATGTTTATACAGAGCGTATAAGAAAAACATGTGAAACAGATAATATAGTGGCGGCTCATGTTCGTGAGCCGCCACGTGTTCGTAAACCGCCCCGTTACATTCAGTCCAATAATATCAGCAGATCTATTATTTTCAGAAGATGAATGAAATAATGTTATTCATTGCTGTCAGGAACAGGCCGCGCTCAAAGGGGCTGTGAAAAAAGTAAACCTTTTTTCACAGCCCCCGATTTTGTCTTTATACGTAGAAAAGCTCTGCGTCCTCATTTCGTATGTTGGCAGGTGTATTCTCTCCTACATAATCGCTGTCTTCGTCATAATAACCGGATTCAGCATCTTCACTGTAGTAGTCTTCTTCGTAGTTGTCAGAGTAATCTTCCGAATCGTAACCTGTTTCGCTGTCATCGTAATTTTCTGAGACATAGCCGTTTTCGCTGTTGCTGCTTCCTTCATCACTGCTTTGGCTGCCGCTGCTTCCTTCGCTGCTTTGTCCGTCACTTGTCTCCTCGCTGCTTTGGCTGTCACCTGTTTCCTCGCTGTTTTGGCTGTCACCTGCTGCCTCGCTGCTGCTTTGGCTGTCGCCGCTTTCTGTTCCGGCTTCGCCTTCGGAGCCTGACGCTTCACCGTTGCCTGATCCTATGTCAAAGTTGTTCATTGTGTCAGGTGCTTCGGTCTCTTCTGCTGTTGCCGCATTCAGCACGTCAGCAAGAGCTGTGTCGGTCAGGAGCGTGTCGGCGCTGTACAGGAACATGACATCTGTGATGCCGTATGTGTTCATTGCAAGGGATACATCGTCGTAGTAGTATCTTGGGTCTACCATTATGATGTTCTGGTAGTATGGTGTCAGGAACTGGATGAAGCTGTTTGCGTAGGAATCCTTAAAGATAAGGAGACTGCGGCCGTTGTCGGCGGTCGTCCTTATCTCTACCAGAGGATGGTTGCCGCCGAAAAATACAGTATACTGATCCTTTTCTTCCAGCTGTTCTGACACGAACAGGGAGGCGCTTCTCTTTTGCAGGTCAGGATAATTTACTTCATAAAGTACGTCTGTTCCCTGCGGTTCGTATACGGTGATCGTATCATAATTACGATGGTCACCGCTTCGTGAGGAAAGAGTACCCTGGAAACTTTCAGAGACCACGTGTGGAGTGTATACTATCCCTTCATGGGCAAGCCTCAGTGGATCAGTGCAGGCTTCAAACACGGCGTAGGCACCGAGTGAAGTCCAGTGATGATCTGTTTTATAGTAAATCTCCTCAGTCCTGTGAGAATTCAGGGCATTGGCAGCATCGATCCTTCGTATACGGCTGTTCAGAGCTCCGGTAAAGCTGGTTATATCTGCCGTCTGGTTTCTTGCCGGAGCGTTTGGCGGAAGGTGATCCTTCCAGATGGTTGCGGAATCCGGAACTATCAGTACTGAGATATCTTTGTCGGCATATTTCGCCGCAAAACGGTTGATCGCATCCGTCGTTTTATTTATCGCCTCCATATCCGGAACTGCCGGTTCCTGGAGGAGTGTTCCGTCTTTTCCAACATAAACTCCGCTGAATTCGCGCTGGTTAAGCATATAATCCACACGGAATTTGAGTGATACAAAAAAATCGCGGAGCGGGAACTGATCGGAATAATAAGTGGTGTAATCCGAGAAGAACGAACCGTCCTTTAAGGCCTCCTGCGTCAGCTTTGGCTTTTGGGCAAGGGAGCGATTTTCGTTTGGCGAAAAGCTTTTGTCTTTCGTGATCAGATTTGCCAGGAATACAGCAGCTGCCAGAATAAGAAACATAACAAGCAGGGACCCGTGATGGTCCCTCCTGTTCCGTATGATCCTTTTCGCTCTTCTTTCTGCTGCTCGACTCACCGCTTTGCACCTCATATGCTCCTGCATCTGCATGTTATAATTCAAACATACCGGAATTGTGCCGGACTATGCGCCGGCTGTCCCGGCATTTTTTTCGCATCTCTGTCAACTGTAAAAAGCAGGCGCTTTGTGCCCGTTAATATCTGAAAAACTTTGTATGATACGTCTGACCGGATAGACATAATATTTTCGCGTAACTGTTCAGAACAGCCTGAAGCACTTGCTGCTGATGGCGTACGAAAATGATTCAACAGGCAAAAATCCCATCGCCGAAGTCGATTCGCATGGATTTTTGCCCGTATCTGTTCATGTTCTGAACAGATACATTTTCACTTCAATCGTTCAGAACTTTGCATAAAGGAATGATGTGTAGGTTGAACCAACTATCCCTGCCGTACAGACCAGAAACAGGGCTGTAAACACAAGGAGTGAAACTGTTTTGTATAGTCCGCCTTCCTTGAAGGCCAGGCTTTCGTGAAGCCTGAATACCCATGGTCCGCAGAGGATCACCGCTATGATCAGAAGCGGCAGTTTTTCTACCAGCAGGAAGGTCGTTGTCCTGTTCCAGAACCCCAGGCTTCCTGCGCCAAACATCAGTCCGTAATACCTGAGGGCCTCTCCCATTGATGGTGAAAAGAACATGACCCATCCGAAAAAGACTATAATATCTGTTACCAGAATACGTATAACATCAGGGATCTTCTCGAGTGTATCCTTCAGCAGAAATCTTTCAAGCATGGCGAAAGCGCCGTGGTACAGTCCCCATATAAGAAAGTTCAGCGTCGAACCATGCCATATTCCGGTCAGGATCCAGACCGCCAGCAGATTCCGCACCTGGCACAGAGTGCTGCAGCGGTTTCCTCCAAGCGGAATATACACATAATTTCTGAACCATGCTCCCAGTGAGATATGCCATCTTCGCCAGAAATCGTTGATACTGTTTGAAAGATAGGGATAATCAAAATTCTTTTCAAACCGAAAGCCAAACATACGCGACAGACCGATCGCCATGTCTGAGTATCCGCTGAAGTCAAAGTAAAGCTGCAGGAAATAGAAAAAAGCGCCAAGCCAGGCGGTTGCCTGCGCCATACCGGCTAATTGTGTGACCTGAGAAAAGGCCGCGCCAAGCGCGTCTGCAATAAGAATCTTCTTAAAAAGCCCCATCAGAAACAGGTACAGACCATCCTGGACTGCAATGAGTCCCGGCTTTATATTAAGAAGCTGCTCCTCGAAATCCTGATAACGGACTATCGGCCCTGAACCGACCTTCGGAAAGAATGAGACAAACAAAGTAAAATTTATCAGATTGTCTGCTCTTCCGGCTTTTTCCATATACAGGTCAGCCAGGTATGATATTATCGAAAAGGTGTAGAAGGAAATGCCCAGCGGCAGGCCGAGTGATGTATATTTGAAGATTGCCAGCACAATGACATCTACTGCCACGGCGCCGAAGAAAGCGATGCGTGCCGCAAGTACGCTGCCGTTCTGTTTCCACCTTATCATCTCTGAGGCCGAAAAGTAGTTAAAAAGGATGGAAAGGATCAGTACAAGAAGGTGCTGCGGATTTCCCCAGGCATAAAAAAGAAAGCTGAGCAGTATCATGACAGCTTTTTTTGCCGGCCCCGGAACCAGATTGTACAGGAGCAGAGAAGCCGGTAAAAACAGAAATAAGAAGATCAGGCTTCCAAATGACACTTTTCCATCCCCCAAATTCGGTTATTCTTGCAATTAAGCTCTGTCAGGAAAGCAATGAAAAATGCCGTGCATTCTTATTGCAGGTGAAGAGCGATCATCAATAGGTTTTGTCAAATGCGGTCTTCATAGGCGCTGTATCATCTGCGGATACGAAGATTGCATAGTTTCCTCTCACTTCGGATACACTGCGGTTCAGCATAGCGGACTGCTCGATGCCGTAGCCTTCGAAGCTCTTTTTCTGTGTAGACAGGCGGTTGTCGATAGCCTCCCGGACTTCATCCTGCTGGGATATGTCTCTAAGCCTTACAAGGAACAACTCCTCTGCCCCCATGTTGGTGAGCGGGTAGTAGAGGCTGATTCCGTCGAAAAGCGCCGGGTCAAGGCCGTAAAGTCTTTTGATCATCTGGTTGTCAGCCTGCTGCATCGTATTTATGTCAGCAGCTCCGGTGACAGCGCTCTGCATATCCGCAAAGGTTACCGTGCTCAGGCGGCTGCCTGACATCCGGGTGAACAGAAAGAATACTATTGCTGCCAGTGCTGCTGTTTTAAGAACAGTGAATATAATTGCGCTGCCTGAGGCAGGCTTCGGGCCTTTATAGATTTCTTCAGGTTCATCGGCAGTTTCACGCGCCGTGCGTCTTCCGGAAGGCCTGTCTGTATCCCTGCTGCGGATCCTATGTCTTCTCTCTTCCCCGGACTCATCATATGAATCACTGCGGGTCCTGCGGCGTCTTGCAGGTACGTCGTCACTGTCTCGCCCGAGGCCGGACTGCTTTCTTACGGATTCCCCCTCTTCCTGACTCCCGGCGCGTTGTCTCCTTCTTACAGATCCCTGTTCCTCCCGGCCCTCAGCACGGTTTCTCCTCCGTGCAGCTCCCCGTTCTTCCTGACTCCTTGCGCGAGATCCTCTTGCTGATTCCCGCTCTTTCTGACTCGATGTGCGTTCTCTCCGGTTGTCACTCATGCTGCTCTCTTCTGATAACCTGGCACGGGTTCTCCGTACTCTGTCATCATAAGACCCTGCCCGGTTGTATTCTCCGTAAGACCCTGCCCGGCTGTATTTCCCATAAGACCCGGCCTGGCTGTTTTCTCCATAGGATCCCTCATCCGCACGCGAACGAGACTGCCTGGCAGTACCGCTATATGTACTGGCGGAAGCATTTTTTCCTCTTGAACCGGCTTTTCCTGATGCCGTTCCTGCGGGCCTTCTGACCTGCCTGCTTCTTACTCTTTCGCTCATATCCGTGCCTTTATCCCTTCGTGATCAACTTCCTCTGCCTGGAATTACCATCAGTTACTTCCTCTGTCCGGAATCACCTTCAGTTTATACTTGCAGCGAAAATAGAACACGTATGCTTTCAAGTTATATTACCAGTCGCCCTCGTCCATTGTTTGGTTATCATCAGTTCCGGAATTGTCTTCTGTCCCTGACTCACCGTCCGAATCGGCATCTGTACCTTCTCCCGGGGCGCTGTCTGTTTCTGAATCCGTATTTTCCCCGGAAGCCTTATATGAAGTGGCTGTGGCCTGCGGTTCGGTGTTGTACATCGTCATTATCATATTTGCCGCCCACATGGGGTAGAATTCCTTCTGCAGATGAATGCCATCTTCATCCCACAGGTAAGAGTATTTTTCCGCTATCGAATCATTGTTCACGAAAGGAATTCCGTTCTCCTGGCACATTTTTTCCACAGCTGCGCTGTACTCCGGTATCTCATGCCATTTTTCCGCTGTGGCAAAAGCCGGATCCCGGGCGGGAAGAATAGAGTTTACATATACTGTGCAGTTCGGGAATTCTGCCTGCAGGCCGCGCACTACTTCAAGATACTCCGCCGCATATGGCTCCGGAGTATCCCAATGTCCGATAGACGTATCATTAAGGCCGAAACACAGAAAGATCGCTGTAGGATTAAGCGCTCTCAGCTGGTCCATATAATAGGCTATGTCTCTTATTGTCCAGCCGCCACCGGCGATGACCCGGCTTTCAGGCATAAAGCCGTAATAAGAAAAGCCGACGCCGCGTGAATCTCCCATCAGAACATAATCTGTAAACAGGCTCCAGACATCAATCTCGCCACTTTCAACCTTACGCATGGTCTCATCCTTCTCTGCCTGGATCTTTGCCTGACGCTGGGAGGCCAGAATATTCTCGACAGTCTGAACATCCTGCTCTTCAAGTGTCTTCAGATAATGGACACCGTCCGAAACCTTTTCAGTTGAGGAAGGAGTATTCCCGTGCACAAAAAAAAGTACCACTACGGCAATCAAAATAAAAGCCACAGCAGGCACAATTAAACGTTGCAACTTATCCATCTCTAACCCCATCCCCCAAATTATGTATACCAGTTAATACATAGAATACCATGAAAGAGAAATGAACACAAGAAAAAATAAGCAAATTTCTGTAAATGCATAATAAATAGAGACGTTCCTCTGCGCTGAGTGATCAGCACAGAGAACCGTCCCCTGTGTTATTTAATGATCTTGTGTACCGCCTTGTAGGCAATCTTTTTCGCTTTTTGTTCGAGGCGAACGAAAGGATCTTTCTTTATATAATTCAGATCTTCTTTTTGTTTGTCGATCTTTTTCTGAAGTTCACGGATCCTGATGCCACGCTCCTGTTTTTCGCGGCGGAGTTCATGGATTTCCATGCCTCTGTCGTATTTTTCGCGGCGCAGCTGATGGATCTCAAGGCCTCGTTCACGTTTCGTTTCCCAGAGCTTTTGCCTTTCCCGTTTGAGTTTTTCTATCTCTTTTTGAGACGCTATATCCTGTCTGTCAGAATTGTCTGCCCAGGAAGCTGTGTCAAGTCTGTAGAAGAGGTAATCATCTGCAGTTCCGCTCAGGATCTGCTGAAGCTGTTCATATTCTCTTTCATCATTGAAATACAGTACGTCTCTGCCTGTGATCCCAAGATTATCAAGCCATTCCTCTTTCAGGATATTGTAAAGCCTGTAATAGGACTCGCCCTTTATCGTATTGAGGTTCCACAGTGTAAAGTGGAGTGCATAGTCCACAAAGTCTCTTTCGTACCTGTCGAAAAGGTCCCATTCAGTCAGCTGGTTTTTCAGGGCAATGAGAGCATCATAGAAGCATCTCCAGCTCATCTCTCTGCTGACCGAAAGGCTCTTTCCATCATCCGCCCGCCTGTGATGGGCAAGGATGGCTTCAACTATCGAAATTTTCTGAGCCTTGACAATAGCCGAAAAAACGAACAGCATGTCGTTGGTAGTTCTCTGCTCCTGGAATGTCAGGTTGTTTTCTCTTATGAAGCCTGCTTTGAACAGCTTGTCCCATGGCCATCCTACAAATGCCCTGAAGATATCCCTCTTTATATCACTTCCTGCGAAAGGAGTTTCAACCGGAAGCAGTTCGTACTTGACAGTGAATCTGGCCGGCTGGTATGTCCTGCTCTCCATAAAATACTGGTCGCTGCGGAAGACTACAATGTCACTGTCTTCCGTACGGGCTTTTTCATAAGCCCTGCGGAACATATCCGGATCGAAGAAATCATCGGCGTCCAGGAACATGAAGTAATCTCCTGTCGCATACTTCATACCGGTGTTTCGGGCTGCACCGGCCCCGGCGTTCTCCTGATGGATAACACGGACACGGCTGTCCTTCTCCTCATATTCGCGGAGTATTTCAAGGGTCTCATCCGTAGAACCGTCATCAACACAGATCACCTCGGATCTGATCTCGTCTCTGACCAGTATTGAGTCAAGGCATTCTCTGATAAAGGACGCTGCATTGTATGCCGGGATGATCACCGAAATCCGGAGCTTATCATAAAATGCGTCCGGATCCTCCATTATCTCGTTCAGCATCAGCCAGAGCCTTGGCTCGAAGCAGCTTTCGTCCAGCTTGCCCTGAGCCATCGGTTCGCGAAACTCATCGTAGATGTGGTGCAGATAATCACGTTTCAGGCTTGTATCCAACCGATAATAGGTCATGCTGAAGCTGTTAAACTTTTTGAAATAAAAGATCTTTTCATATTTTTCAACCAGGTCATATTCTTTTGAGAGGAAGTCCCAGATAAACCTGTATTCCTCTGTATGAGCGTAGAACTTGCCCTTGCTGAACATGGACGCGTTGGGATTGTCCCTGCGGTACATGTACAACGCGCTGTCAAGAAACCATATCCTTTTAGCCCTGCAAAATGTCTGGAACCAGAACCCCAGATCCTGGTAAGATGCCCCCGGAGATTCATGATGGCGGATCTCCCATCTGTTCAGAAATTCCAGATTATAGATGCCGCTCCAGGTATTCATGAGGAAGTAAAATACCTCTGTTTCCTCTGAAGGATCAATAACCCGGCCGTAATAGCTCTTATCACCGGAAAGATCAAATCTTTTCTTGTTTACAGCACCATTCTCCATGATACCAAAGCGATAAAAATCAGCCTTTACAAGGTCGAGTTCATTCTCTGCCGCAACATCATACAGCTGCTCGTACATGGTAGAAGGCACAAAATCATCCGGTTCGAGGATGCCTAGATATTGTCCTCTGGCTGCATCGATCCCGATGTTCATTGAATGGCCGTACCCGGTATTTTTCTTATCAATGATGCGGATACGTTTGTCAATGCTTGCGTATTCCTTCAGTATAGTCATTGAAGTGTCATCAGACCCGTCATTTACGCAGATGAATTCCATTTCCTTCAGAGTCTGCCTTGTCAGGCTCCACAGAGCCTGGTTTAAGTAATCCTCCTGGTTGTATACAGGTACCACAACTGATACTTTTGGATCTGCACACTCCTCATAGAAAACCTGCTCAGTCACTGTCTGCTGTTCTGACGGTTCTTCAGAAGCCGAAGCCACGGATTCCTTATTCTTGATTATCTTTTTCAGCCGGTTCTGGTATTTCACCATAAAGTGGTAAGGCTGGCTGTCAATGTAATCCTGCGTATGTTTTATTATCTGGTCGCCGCAGGTCTCATCTGTACTGAGACGTCCGCACCAGTACAGCAGGTCATCAAGCTCAACACACATGACCTTTTTAAAGATATCTGCGCTGATGCCCCGGGCCAGGAGCATGCTTTCTATTATCTGCAAAGAGCTGAGCTGGCATTCAAAATGCATCGCGCGTTTGCCCACCAGCGAGGTCTCCATATTTACTCTGTGTACGACCACGGGATCCCTGGATGCCATTATCCGTCCCGGAGTAGTTATAAGACTGATGAAGAAGGATCGGTCATTCACGCATATAAGATCGTTGAAGCTGAGATCATTTTCAATCAGGAAAGACCTTCTGTAAAGCCCTGACCATGGCACTGCGCACAGGTTGAATATCGGACTGTCATTCTCCAGAGGAAGAAGCCGAAGGAAATCACCATCCCTGAGCTTTTGAAGGGAATATCCGGAGTTAGGCACTGTCATTTTCAGAGTTTCATCGAGAGCTATCCCGCAGAACTTGAGACAGTCAAGGTCATGCTTTTTAACTTTATCATAGATCGCCTCATAGGCATAAGGAGTTGCCAGATAGTCATCTGCGTCCATAAAATGTACGTATTCACCTTTTGCCAAAGCAAGGCCATTGTTCCTTGCAGGACCGGCATGCAGGTTTTCCTGTGTGAGCAGATGGATCCGCTCATCCTTTGACATGTAATCCTTTATGATCTGAGCCGAACTGTCTGTGGAACCATCATCCACGCAGATGACTTCTATCTCGGAAATCGTCTGCCCGGTAATACTGTCCAGAAGTTGTTTAAGATACTTTTCGGCATTATATACCGGGATGATTACTGATATTTTTAGTTCCATTTTTTCCTCCCCTCAGCTTTTGTTATCCCATAGCTTTGTCATATTGCTTCTTTATGCATCCTGTTATCTGCTTTTATTGTATCTGTACAGAACCTGAACAGATATGGGCTGTTCTGAACAGTTACCTTTTATTCAGATATTCACAGTACTCGCTGTATTCTGCCTGGTCATAGAAGTATTCCCGGGATTTTCCTGTTACTCCCAGCTCATCGAACCATTCTTCAAACAGCTTGTCAAATAGCTGCTGCTTTGTAGGTTCAGCGAGTGTTTTCAGATTCCATAATGAAAAATGGAGCGCATAGTTTATATAGTCACGTTCCAGCTCCCAGTATATATCTTCGTCCTCAAGCCTTTTGCGTATCGCCAGCAGGGCATCGTAGAAGCATCCCCACGACTGTTCGCGGGTAACAGAAAGCGACTTGCCTGTCCCTCTTCTCTGATGGAGGAGCACACGCCTGTTAACAGCTATTTTTTCGGCTACAACAAGGGCGCTGAACACAAATAGAAGGTCATTGCTGGTACGCTGTTCCTGGAACCACAGGTTATGGGAAATAACAAAGTCTTTACGGTACATCTTGTCCCATGCCCAGCCGACGAAGGTCTTGAACACATTCCCGGTAAGCTGCCTGTACTTGAACGGCATATAGGGTGGGATATCCTCTGTCCTCATCACCCAGGGGTTGCGGACATATTCCTTTGTATCCATATAGTACTGGTCGCAGCCGAAAACGATGAAGTCCGCCTTATAATGCACAATAGTCCTGTAAGCTTTTTCGAGCATTACCGGTTCAAAAAAGTCATCCGAATCAAGGAACAGCAGATATCTGCCCTTTGACTCGCGAAGTCCGTAGTTGCGGGCTGCACCTGCGCCTTTGTTCTCCTGATGCAGAAGGCGCACTCTTGAATCAGACGATACATACTCCTCAATTATCCGGGCCGAGCTGTCCGTTGAACCGTCATCTATGCACAGGATCTCAAAATCCCCGAATGTCTGACACAACAGGCTGTCCAGACAGTGCCGCAGATATTCTTCACTGTTGTAAACAGGAATGATCACAGATACTTTCGGTTTTTTCATGTTTTAATTCCTCAGTGACAGAACCCGGAATACCATTCTCTTGGCCCATTCCGGAACGTAAGGTTTGACCAGGGCAAACACCTTTGCGGATTTGAGAGCCATCTCAAAGCCTCCGGCGCTCCGTATCATTGACTGAAGCTTCTTCCATTCCAGGTCGGTAAACGCCTCCCGGCTCAGCTCTCCTTTTGTCATGGCCCAGCTGTATTCCCTGCTCATTCTGTGCATGAATTCCTTTTTATATTTGTCGTCTATCCTCTCGTAGGTAAAGAAATATGAATGATATTTCACCCACCAGTAAAAGTATTTGAACCGCTCCCAGACTTCCCGGTCTCTCATCAGCATATCGCGCAGGAAATCATACTCGATGTTCATCGCGTAGACCTTCCCTCTGTTCTTAACGGATGAATTGGGGTTATCCCGGCGGTTCATATAGTAGGCTTTGTCAATTATCATTCCTCTTCCTGCATAGGCAAAAGTCTGGAAATAAAAGCCATTGTCCTGGAAAGCCGCGCCCGGAGTCTCGTTATGGCGTATCTGGAATTCCTCCATCCATCTTCTCCGGTAAATGCCTGTCCAGGTGTTCATTTTATAGCGAAAAACCTCCGGATCCTCCGCAGGACAGAACACTTTTCCATATCCCGTTTTTTCACTGTCGAGGCTGACATACTCTGTTTCCAGAGTGCCGTCCTCCGATGTTTTGAACCGGCAGAAGTCGGATTTTACGAAATCAAGATCGTTCTTTTCTGCCAGCTCGTACAGATCCTCATACATATGGGCATCGACATAGTCGTCCGGCTCAAGAATGCCTATATATTCTCCTGCTGCCGCACTTATGCCCGTATTCATTGCCTTTCCATACCCGCCGTTCGGCTGGTCTATCACCCTGAAACGGCTGTCAGCGCATGCATATTCTTCGAGTATCACAGGTGAACCATCAGTTGAACCGTCGTTCACCAGAATGACCTCGATGTCACTCAGAGTCTGTTCTTTAAGGCTGTCAAGGGCCTGTCTTAAATAATTCTCCACATTGTATACCGGTACAATTATCGATACTTTGCACATGTTTTTTCCTCCTACCGGTATACCAGTTTTCCCAGCGCCGAGGCCGGAAGGTACAGCGAAAAGCCGCTGCTTCTTAGAAGCTTAACGGCTTTGTTTATGTTGGCATTATATATGTCAGGATATCTGTTTTTCAGCATATCGTCGAATTCCTTCATCCGCTTCCGGCACGATACGGACGGCTCCATGCAGAGCATTATGCGGTATTTGCCGGCAACGATACGGGCTATAAGGTTTTCAATATAAACCTTCTTTTCCGGTGTGCAGGGCACAGTTTTCCCAAGGCTCCTGTAAAACCTGAAAAGCGAGCGCAGCACCGTGTTTATGCTTTTCTCATTGCTCTGCATCTTCTCACGGCTCATGCTCTGCCCTGCAGCTCCAATACGGTACATATAAACAAAATCCGGGATGAAGGCTATCGTCCTGACATACGGTATCGGGTAAAGAATATACTCCGTATCCACATAATAGCATTTTTCGTCAACGCGAATTCCGTGTTCCTTAAGTATTGAAGTACGAATGGTAAGGTTATGCATTTTTATGTACAGCCGGTCTGCCACGAGGTCAAAACCGTAAACCTCTTCCCACCGTACTTCCGGAAACGGGACTGAAAACTCCGCCCTTTTGTGGAAATCATTCGGGCATATGCCCTCCTTTTCGTAAGCCCACAAAAATCCGGACCATACGATATCCGCATCTGTCTTTTTCAGGAATCCCACCAGATTGCAAAGCGCGTTTTTGTCGGCCCAGTCGTCCGCGTCCATGACTTTAAAGTACTTTCCCGCGGCAATGTCTATGCCGCTGTTGATGCCCGAGCCGTGTCCTCCGTTCGCTTTATGCATGACACGGACGGTTCCGGGATACTTGCTGCTGTATTCTTCTGCTATATCGCCTGTACAGTCCGTCGAACCGTCATTAACTATGATCACTTCAAGATCTTCCAGCAGGTCAGGTACACAGAGCGAAGAGAGACATGTTCTTAAATATTTTTCCGCATTATAAGAGGGAATAACCACCGATAGTGTTTTTTCTTTTTTCATCAGCTCATAAAATCTTCGTACAGAGGCAGCACCTGTTCGGGTGTGCCGATCATACGGATCTCTCCATCATGGAGCCACATCACACGCGTGCAGAGCTCCTGAAGCGTCTCTGAAACGTGTGAAACGATCACCACGGTCCTGTTATTGTCACTGATCAGTTCCTTCATTTTGTTGTAGCTTTTCTTCTTAAATTTGGAGTCGCCTACGCTCAGCACCTCGTCGATCAGCATTATGTCCGATTCAAGTATCGCGGTAATTGAAAACGCGAGCTTTGAATGCATACCGCTTGAGTAAGTACGGACCGGCATGTCGATAAACTCTCCAAGCTCGGCAAAGGCGATTATCTCGTCCATTTTTGCGCGCACCTGTTCCTCAGAGAAGCCAAGAAGCATTCCCGAAAGCACAATGTTTTCTCTTCCGGTCAGTTCTCTCTGAAAACCGACACCGATAGAAAGCAGCGAGACCGAGTTTCCGTGCAGGTCGATCGACCCCTCATCTGCCGAAAAGATTCCCGCAAGGGCGCGCAGCATTGTCGATTTGCCGCTTCCGTTCTTGCCGACTATTCCAAGGATCTCACCTTTTTTTACCGAAAAGGATACACCCCTCACTGCTTCGAACACAATCTCATTTGCCTTTTTGAAAGTAAAAAAGCTCCTTCTTATTGAAAACATGTTGAGGCATTTGTAACGTATCCTCAGGTCTTTTACATCTAATGCTATTTTATTATCTTCCATCTTTATCACATGACCTTTACGTAGCTGTTCTCGTAACTGTAGATAAGCCTTATCCCAATTGTACACAGGATAAATGAGATGAGCCCCCATACGGCCAGCATCTTTCTGTACGGAAGTGTACAGTAAAGCATACAGTTTCTGGTACACTCAATAAGCATTGACATAGGATTGCAGTACAGCAGCAGACTCCTGAAAGGTTCTTCCAGCCTGTCTCCGATCGAGTAGAAAATACCGGAAAGGTAGAAAAGCATGCGGAGAATAACCATCATCACGTTGTGCAGGTCATCCACAAATACTCCGAAATGAAGGACAATGCAGCTGAGTCCGAAGGTAAGAAGTACCAGCACCACAAGAATAGGAAGAACATATATGATCCTCCATGTGACCGGCACCCTGTACAGTACCATCATAATCCCCACCAGACCGAAGGAAATGAGCATCTTGAAGCCGTTCTCCAGCATCTTTTGAAGTATAAGGATATATTTTGGAATATATACCTTTGAGACAATGCTGCTGTTCTGTCTTACCATCTTTACGCTTCCCTGAACATTTTTGTTGAAGAAGTTCCACAGGGTAAGTCCTATGAATACAAAAACCGGAAAGTACTCGATCTTGCTGCGGAAAACTATAACTGCTATGAAGGTATAAACCATCATGAAAAGCAATGGATCCAGAACCCACCAGAGCCAGTTAAGATAGGAGCTGGCAACCTCCGATTTCAGATCGGATTTGGCGGAGTATTTTGCATATGAGAAGTATTTCTTCATATCATTGATAAAGCGTGTCATCATAGTTTTTTTCCTTTTTACATCAGCCGTATTTTATGAAGTCCTTTGTACGCAATTGATGAGTGCACAGTCCGGAGATTTTCTTCCAGTTCCGCATTTTGCTTTTCCAGAGTGGATATTTTTTGCATAAGCTCTTCTGTTTGCTTCTTAAAAGCGTCTCTGTCCTTAACGAGTTCTGATCTCTCTTTCCGGTATTCTTCCTCACGGGCAGCTGTCTCAGCCTTTAAGCTGTTCAGTTCTTTCTCCAGCCGGTTCTTGGTCCTGGAAGTGCCGGCCCTGGCTTTGTCGGATTCTTCCTTTGCTTTTGAGAGTTCTTTGTTGAGGGCAGACAGTTTGTCATTTTCTGCCATAAACGCCCGGACTTCATTATCCTTCTTCAGAATGCGGTTCAACAGGGCAACCCTCTCATTTTCAAGGCGGGTCACCCGAACGGCGCGGTTGTTTACAATAAGCGACCTGAAGATCAGCTGATCCTCCGGATCCATTGACTTGTATCCGTTCCTCTCGCTCCATTTGGAAAGATTTGCGTAGGTGTATTTGACACTATTAAGTGTTTTTTCTGTCTGGATCAGAGCGATATGCCTGACTTCATCTGAAAAACCGCTTTCGCATGTGATCCTGTACATTTCCATAAAGCAGCGGAAATAGCCCTCAACATTCCGGAATGTCACATTCGATGTCATTATTGAACCGCCGGAAAGCCTCCGCTGGTGATATACCTCAGGCTCATAAGCAGCCCTTCCGGCCCCCAGCAGCAGACGGAACATGAACAGGTTATCCTCATGGAGGATACCCTCATAAAACGGTTTTTCCAGCTTTTTAATACAGGAAAGCCGTGAAAAACAGGCAGCTGTATTGACTATATACTCATTATTGCCTGTCATCAGTCCCATAAGCTCTGCTCCTGTATATACATCAGGATAGCTGTGACAACGTTTGTAGGACTTACGGAACTTCTCAAGAGTGGATTCGAACGAACTGTCATCCTCCTCTTCGGTGATATAAGGATGCATATTGATGAGACATACGTCCAGTTCGTCCTCTTCCATCCGCCTTACGAGTTTTTCGATATGATGCGGTGTAATGGAATCGTCACTGTCAAGATAGCTTATATATTTCCCGGATGCATGGTCTGTCCCGTTGTTACGGCTTCTTGAAAGGCCTCCGTTTTTCTGGGTTATTATGTGAATTCTGGCATCTCTCCCGGCATATTCTGCAAGTATGCGGGGGCTCTCATCTGTTGAGCCGTCATCGACGCATATGATCTCCAGGTTTTTGTAAGTCTGGGCAAGAAGACTGTCCAGGCATTCTCCCAGATATTTTTCCTCATTGTAGACCGGCACCACTACTGTGACGAGAGGTTCTGTCTCTTCAGTTTTCCTTTTTTGGGCAGCTGCTTCCTGCATCATTGCTGCGGCAGACTCAAGAGTCTCATCATATCCGGCATCCTTCGGGAAGTGCATGGAAGCCCCGGCATTCTTCCTTACCTTTTCAAGCCTTTCACGGACTTCTGCGATGCTGTCATTCTCATGCACAAGTACGCATGGAACTCCTGCCGCGTTCGAAACAGTAAATGCTTCAGGGTCATCTGTCAGTACTGCTTCCCTTTCCCGCAGCTTCGACAGCTCATATTCAATAATCATACCGCGGTTAGTACGATTAACAGGTTTCGATGGAACAAGGCTACCGACACTGACCGCAACCTGAGCACCATATGCCGCCCTGTAGAGCATGCTTTCCTCCGGCGTTTCAGGAACTGCGTCATCTTTAAAAAGCAGCAGGATACCTGCGCTATCCGGTGCCACTGTTTCAGTCCGTCTGTTAAAAAGCATAATGTCCTGCACGATGTATGTTCTATTTTCATTTCCGGACATCCTGATCGTCATACGACCGTTTTCTGTGTCCGGCCTGAAGCATATAAATGGATTATCCGGAAAATCGTGACAAATCTGATCCTCTCCCTGTACTGCAAGAATGTCACACGGGCGGATCATAAGCATTCCTTTGTCCTTTTTATCCGAAAACTCTTCACGGCTCAGTTCCGTTATCCTTATCGAAGGAGAAACTGCTTTCAGGAAACTTGTGATGCCTTCTGTCCGCATAGCGCCTGCAACAGTGTCCTCCGCCGGCATACCTGTGAGATAAATGCGGATACCGGTGTCCCGGCCTTCTGCGCCTGCTTTCTCTTCTTCAGTTCCTTTCAGGTCTGATATTCCTTTTTCACAGTGGATCACCTGAGTGCCGCAGATTTTTATAAGGCTCTCTGCAATATCCGCCAGATCATCCTCCTCGCATGGGAACATAAGATACGCCGCCCTGCTCTTAAATGTACATGGAGCCGCTGCGGCTGCTTTGGCAATACAATCCCTGAGCCTGCAAAAATCACGTTTTTCATAGTTTCCGGCTTCTTTCAACAATTCATCATAATCGAAGATACCGGTCTGATCCAAAGTACATGTAACAAGGCTGCTTCCCACAGATGAAGCAGCCTCAATAAGGCGTGCGCTTTTTTCCTTTGCTTTGACCCCGCCCCACTTACTCTCTGGTTCTTCCATGGCAAAGAGCACATTCGAATAAGAGCATGTCTCCTTAAGCACTTCATCATAGCCCGGTCTGTCTTCATATAGCAGGACAGCTCCGGAAAGTTCCTTATTTGCGTCTCTGTTATCATTACTGTGACGGCAGTTCACAAGGCATTCCTTTAAGAAGCCCGGATACCTGTTCTCAAAGGTTTCTCTGACTTCTTCAAGTGATGAAAGGAAATCCGGATCACCGAATTCCGTAATTATCTCGGCCCCGCACAGCCAGGCTGCAGGAAAAATGCGCCCGATGAGCGGCACCATCAATATCTCGAACGGCAGCTCTTCCAGAGCAAAGGAATACTCTGCGGAGTAAGAATCTGTCTTAAGAAATTTTTCCAGGGGGCCGCAGACTTTGAAGGAGTATGTGATTTTCCTGTTGTGAACCTGCGGAGTCTGTAATGTTAAAATGTTTTTTGATTCCGACATGACTGTTTAGTGACCTTTACCTCCTGTTTCTAAGGACTTTTTTCACGGTCTCTTTCATGTAACGTGGAACTGCTGTCAGGGTGAAGCCCAGCTTGTATGAATTTGAATTCAGTATATCATTCAGCCTGCGGCTGTCGCGGCGAAGCTTGTCTATTTCAGCGCTGGAGGCTGAAGATTTGTTCTTGGAGGATTTTCCGCCTGACTCCTCCCCCATCTTCATAATTGCAAAGGAATCAGGATCCTTGAGGATCATCTGCATTCTCTCCCACTGGAAATCCTCATAATCCTTACGGCGCACAAGCCCGTCGTTTTTAGCAGCGTTAAATTCCCTGGAAGCATTGCGGCAGTATTCCTTTTTGTACTCCGGAGCAATGCGGTTCAGAGTCATAATGGTGTTGGTAAACCGTTTCTTCCAGTACATATATTTGAAGCGGTTCCAGGTGTCCGGATGCTCCATAATAATGTCACGGATATAATCATATTCGATATTTGCCGCGTATACCTTTCCCGGATCCTTGACAGAAGAATTAGGGTTGTCCCGGCGGTTGCGGTAATATGCCTTATCAATTATCATGGCTCTCCGGCCAAAGGCGAAGGTCTGGAAGAAAAATCCATTGTCCTGGAAGCTGGCTCCGGGAGTTTCATTATGGCGGATCCCGAACTCATCAAGGAAGCTCTTCCTGTAAATACCGCACCAGGTATTTACCACATAGTTCATTGCATAGGGTGTTTCGCTCGGGTTGAAGACCTTATTATAGTCATCCGGATCCTTGGAAAGAGCAAAATACTTGAAATTTACATCTCCGTTATCGCTTGTCACGAAGCGGTAGAAATCAGATTTTACAAAGTCAAGGTCATTTTCCTTTGCGACCTTATAAAGATCCTCGTACATCTCAAGCCCCACGTAATCATCAGGCTCGACAATTCCTATGTATTCCCCTGTGGCCCTGTCCATACCGGCGTTCATCGCTTTTCCATAGCCGCCGTTCGGCTGGTCCACGATAATTATCCGCTCGTCCCTTTCCGCATAGCGTTTCAGGATTTCAAGCGAGGAATCCGTTGACCCGTCATTGACACACACTATCTCAATATCGGAAAGAGTCTGTCTCACAACACTCTCAAGGCATTCCTCAAGATATTCCTCAACATTATATGTAGGTATGATAATTGATACTTTTGCCATATCTGTCTCCAATCTGTTCACTTGTAAATTAAGAAACTGCTGATGCAGTTTCTTATCCAATGCCTTTTGGGAAGCCTAAGGAGAGCATCTCAAAACCCACTTAAGCGGGTTCGCGCTATCCTATACACCTGTCAGTTCGCGGTATTTGAGCCACTGGCTGTCGGCTTCCCGTTTTTCAAACAGGCTAAGATCCACATATTTTACGGTAAAATCATGCAGATCCTTTTTAAGCTGTTCCGTCACTGCATTTTTATCCAGGATCTTGCGGTACCAGTTGATGAGGTCGTACATTTCCGCGTCCAGTATACGGAAACGTACATTTTCGCTGACATTGTTGTCATCACAAATCTTCATCATTATCTTATACGATTCAAACTGGCAGTCAAAATGCTCAGCGCGTTTATCAACCAGGGAACCGCTGACATTTGTACGGTGGCGCACTATATCGTGCCGGGTCAGCATCATGCGCTGTCCCTTTACACAGGTCTCTACAAAGAATGAACGGTCGTTGATGCAGAACAGATGATTAAACCTGATATTATTCTCAAGCAGGAAGGTCCGTTTGTATAGCGCGTTCCATGGTACCAGGCTCATCCCGGTCAGGAATTTTGTCGGTGAACGGTGGAAATCAAGAAGCTTTTCATCATACCCGTGCTCAAGATTTTTCATTGCATATCGCGGATTATCCACTTCTTTTCCGTTCTGATCGTCAAAGGCTGCAGCTGTTGTCTTGATAAAATCCAGATCGTTATCCATGGCGATCCTGTATATTTTTTCATATGAATCCGGGACTACGTAATCATCAGAATCAAGAAAGTGTATGTAGTTACCTCTGGCGGCTTCTATTCCACGGTTCCTGGATGCTCCGGCATAAAGATTCGTGCTGTTTTTAAGTATATGGACATTAGGATATTTCGCTGCATATCTGCGCAGGATACGAAGTGTGTCATCCGTGGAGCAGTCATCAACACAGATCACCTCGAGTCCGATATTCTGCTGCTTAAGTATGCTGTGAAGCGCCTGCTTAATGTATTTTTCCGCATTATGGATCGGAATGACCACGGATATCTTGATCAGGTAGTCCTCCGAGCTTCTCTGCATTATCTCCTGATACTGGCTGTACTCTTTTTCATCATAGAAATATTCCCGGTCATGAGAAGTGATCCCCAGATCCTCAAACCATTCTTCTTTTAGCTTGTTATAGAGCACATGATAGGTATCACCTGTGATAGTATTAAGATTCCACAGGCTGAAATGAAGAGCATAATTGACAAAATCTTTTTCCAGTTCTTCATAGCGCCCGATCCTCACAAGAAAATCCCGGAGCGCCGTGAGCGCATCGTAGAAACAAAACCAGGATTTTTCACGCGTATTTGAGAGCGAGTCATTATTATTACGTCTCTGATGAGCCAGAACATCCTCAAAATATGATATCCTCTTTGCAAGGACCACTGCACTGAAAACGAACAGCATGTCGTTGCTTGTCCTCTGCTCCTGGAATTTCAGCTTGTTCCTGCGGACAAAATCCGCGTCATAAAGCTTATCCCAGGCCCAGCCTACGAAGGCCCTGAACACGTTGTTTGTAATCGTACGGCATGAGAACGGGGTGTATGGCGGAAGATTCGCTGTTTTCAAGGTATAAGCGGCCTTCTTGAACTTCCCGGTATCCTCCATGTACTGATCACACCGGAATACTACGAAATCCGCCTGATCCTCCCTGATCTTCTCAACCGCTTTTTCAAGCATATCAGGCTCAAAAAAATCATCAGAATCCAGGAATGACAGATACCTGCCCACGGCGTGCTTAAGTCCGGTATTCCTGGCGCTTCCTGCTCCGCCGTTTTTCTGGCGCACAACATGGACACGGGGATCCTTGTCAGCATATTCTTTAAGTATAATTACAGAATCATCCTCGGATCCGTCATCCACGCAGATGATCTCTATATTTTTAAGTGTCTGGTTGATCACACTGTCCAGGCACTGCCTTAGATGGTCATGCCCGTTATACACCGGCATGATTACAGATACGACTGGTTTCACAGAGGTCATAAGGGTTCTCCTTCTGAAAAGCGGCTGATCACTGTCCGCTTGGTTATGTCAGTTACCCCGTTTTTTGCCCCATATGAAGCAAAATACAGTTTAAAATATCAGTAACATAATGTGAACATGATTGTAACATTTCTGCACGACAGATGCAAGCACTTTTACCACATGCGGCGCTTTCGCGCCTGAGTGTCTACTGAACGGCGCTGTACCATGCAGCGCTTTCCGCATCAGAAGGCATTCTGAAATCCCCGCGCGGGCTTAAGGCTATCGAACCTATCTTGACTCCGTCCGGCATACAGCTGCGTTTAAACTGCTGGGTAAAGAAGCGGCGGTAGAAATTTACAAGCCATTTCCTTATTGTGCCTTCGTCATAGGCCCCTTCAAAGGCGATACAGGCAAGCCCGAATATCTTTTCCGGTCTGTATCCATAGCGGATCGCATAGTACAGGAAGAAATCATGAAGCTCATAGGGGCCGACCAGGTCTTCTGTCTGCTGAAGTATATTTCCGTCCTTGTCAGGCGGAAGCAGCTCCGGAGAGATAGGTGTGTCCAGAATGTCAAGCAGCACTGCTCTTGCATCGATGAATTCCGGAAGATCCGAGGCAGTCTTTACGACCCAGCGGACCAGGGTTTTGGGTACTCCGCTGTTGACGCCGTACATGCTCATATGGTCGGCATTGTAGGTGCACCAGCCGAGCGCGATCTCGCTCAGGTCTCCTGTACCGAGCACAATGCCTCCAAAGTCGTTTGCAAGATCCATAAGGATCTGTGTACGCTCCCTTGCCTGGGCATTCTCGTATGTGACGGAGTGATCTGACTCATCATGCCCGATATCCTGAAGATGTACACGTACTGCATTTTTGATGTTCACTTCTTTCGCGGTGACTCCCAGCTTTTCCATCAGTTCCCAGGCGTTATTGTGGGTGCGGTCTGTTGTCCCGAAGCAGGGCATCGTAACTCCAAGGATATTCGTCCGCGGAAGTCCCATGATGTCCATCGCCTTGCACGCCGCGAGAAGCGCCAGAGTTGAGTCAAGCCCGCCCGATATCCCAACGACAAGTTTTCCGCCGGTTACGTTAAGCCTTTTTACAAGTGCATTCGCCTGTAGGTCAAATATCTGTGCGCACCGCATTTTGCGGAGCTCGTCATTCTCCGGTATAAATGGATGCCTGTGAATATTGATCTGAGGCTTTTCGGAATCCTGCAGGGCTAAAGATATTTCATCCGGAAGGGATACTGTTACTGTGTTTTCCGTCAGACGGCTGTTCAGCAGTGCCGCGTCACGGAAGCTTGAGCTTTTAAGCCTGTCAGCGCGGATACCGTCGATATCGATATCGCCTGTGATCAGATAGTCGTCGTCGATATAGTTTTCGTTCTCCTTTATTATCCTTCCGCATGAAGCGGTAAGGCAGTGTCCTGAGAATACAAGGTCTGTGGTAGATTCATTCTTTCCGGCGGAAACATAAACATACCCGCAAAGGCACCTTGCACTTTGCTGGCTTACCAGTTCACGCCGGTATTCTCTTTTTGCTATCAGCTCATTGGAGGCGGAAAGGTTGAGGATCACATCTGCCCCGGCAAGCGAAAGGACCGTTGACGGAGGAAGAGGCGACCACAGGTCCTCGCACAGTTCGATGCCGAAGCTTACGCCGTCCCGTGAGCGGAAAATAAGGCTTCCGAACGGGACCTCACCTTTATCACTGTTTTGTGTCGTTTTCAGGATCTCAGGAGTAGCGTGTCTGCCGACTGACAGGACCGGACCGCTTTCGAACCACCGTTTTTCGTAGAATTCGCTGGTGTTTGGGAGATATGTCTTTGGCACGATCCCCGCAATACCGGCGCCTGTCAGGACCACGGCACAATTGTAGAGGCCCGGAGCTGCTCCGGAAACGTAAGAATCCAGCCCCGGCATGGTCAAAGTGCCGGAGACGTTTCCGCCTGTCGTCCTTATCGGGGCACCGACCGTAACAACAAGCCCCTCCGGACAGTTTGCGCACAGCTCTGATAGTCCCAGGATCACTTCGTCAAGAAGCGTCTTCTGGAAAAACAGATCGGCGCAGGTATAACCGGTCAGCGACAGTTCCGGAAAAACGACCACTTTGGCATTTTTCTCTGCTGCCATCTTCATCATTTTTATGTGTTCGCCTACATTTGCCTTCACGTTGCCGATATGAACATGAGGTACTGCCGAGGCAATGCGTACAAATCCTTCCATCTGTTTTTCCTTTCCCTGTCAGGCGACCTTTAGCCATTCACAATATAACAGTTTTTTCATCGGACAGGCTTATACCCGTCCACAGTGTGCTGCCTTCTCTGCCGCCGGCTTATGTTCATTTACAGTGCCTTATTCACAGTATGCCGCAGCTATCCTGGCTGCCAGTCCTGCATTGTTATATACCAGCTGAATGTTTGAGTCAAGGCTGTCGCCGCCGGTGAGTTCTTTTACCTTTGCGAGCAGGAACGGTGTACACTCTTTTCCGTGAATGTCTTTACGGTTCATCTCGTCTATCGCCTCATCGATGGCTTTGTTGATTACAGCAGGATCCATTGAATATTCTTCAGGGATCGGATTTGTTACCAGCATGCCTCCCTCAAGCCCCAGGGATGTCTGTACACGGAAAGCCGCTGCGATCTCTTCAGGAGAGTCCATCCTGTAATCCACCTTAAGGCCGGAAGAGCGGCTGTAGAAGGCCGGAAGCTCTTCTGTACCGTAACCTATCACCGGAACGCCGTGGGTTTCCAGATATTCAAGCGTAAGGCCGAGGTCAAGTATGGCCTTTGCGCCGGCGCACACAACTACTACAGGTGTACGGGCAAGCTCCTCAAGGTCTGCGGAGATGTCCATTGTGGTCTCCGCTCCCCGGTGCACTCCGCCTATTCCGCCTGTAGCAAAGACTTTGATACCGGCCATATGAGCTATCATCATCGTGGTAGTAACGGTGGTTGCGCCATCCTCCCCCTTCGCGCAGAGTATCGAAAGATCCCTGCGGGAAGCCTTGGTTATGGACATTCCCTTTTTTCCAAAGTATTCTATCTCCTCCGGGGAAAGGCCGGCCTTGAGACGTCCGCCTATGATCGCGATGGTTGCCGGAACCGCTCCAGCCTCGCGGACTATTCTTTCTACATTCAGGGCGGTCTCCACATTTTGCGGATAGGGCATACCGTGAGAGATGATAGTGGACTCAAGTGCAACCACCGGGCGGCCTTCTGCGACAGCACGGGCAACATCTTCTTTAACGTCAAGATATCTGTTCATGAAATCTCTCCTTCTTATATATGAAACCGGGTAAACCGGTATCTGTTCAGAACCTGGACAGATACGGCAAAAATCCATGCAAATCGCCGCCGGCGATGGGATTTTTGCCTGTTGAATCATGTTCGTACGCCCTCAGCAGCAAGTGCTTCGGGCTGTTCTGAACAGTTACGTAAATTGTACAAAACTGCTGCTTTTCTTTCTCAGCTGCCGATTTTCTTTCTCAGCTGCTGCTTTTCCTTCTCAGCTGCCGATTTTCTTTCTCAGCTGCTGCTTTTCCTTCTCGACTGCTTTCGATACCGACAGTTCCGGATTTATGGTTTCTTCACTTTCGGCCGCCACCGATGCGCATGCCAGAGCGAAGGAGGCTGTCCTGTCCTGCGGCATGTTCTGCAGATATGCGTGGACCAGCCCTGCCATAAATGCATCTCCGGCTCCTGTCGTATTTTTTATATTTGCCGGTATCACAGGGTATTTTTTCATATGCCCTGCCTCTGCGGCAAAAATACCATCCGCCCCCATCGAAATAAACACCCTTTTAATGCCTTTTGAAAGGAGAACTTCCGCCGCCTCCATAAGGGACTCCTCGTCCACTATCTTCACTCCTGAAAGCATCTCGGCTTCGGACAGGTTAGGCTTTAATGTGTGGATCTTATCAAGGACCGGAAGGAGTTTTGCCGCTTTTACTGTTGACACCGGGTCCGCAAAGACCGGCACACCGGCGTGGACAGCCAGGTATTTCACCGATTCTTCGGGGATATTTGTGTCAAGTACCAGCACATCGGCTCTGTTTATTATGTCAAGGTGTTCCATAAGATAATCCGGTGTTATGGCCTCGCAGATCCTCATATCAGAAAGTGCGAGGGTCATATCCCCGTCTGCGTCATTAATAAAAATGTAAGTAGAAGTGCTCCCGCCCGGTACTATCCTGGCACGGCTGATATCGATTCCAAGCCTTGCACAGCCTGCCTCAATCTGTCCGGCATATATATCGTCACCGAAGGCGCTGAGGAAGCAGACATCATCACCAAGCAGGCGGATATTGTGGGCTATGTTCCTGCCGACGCCGCCAAGCGAGGGATGAATTTCACCGGGATTTGAGGTTTTTGCGGTAAGCGGCCGAAACGACCTGCCGCCTATGTCTATATTGACACCACCCACAACTACCACAAAACTGTTCTTTTCATAAGCATTTGTGTGCATCAGGATGTTATTCTCTCCCTTCCAAAACCGGGAACTGCAAAAACTGCAGCTCCCGGCATGGTGATATAATGAAGGCAATGAGCCTTATGAATACCAGGAATCATGCCGTCAGGCTTTGGCAGCTTTCCTCCCATGGCATTGTTTGTATTTTTTCCCGCTTCCGCAGGGGCAGGGATCGTTGGGGTAAACCTTGACCTCTTTGCGCTGTACAGGCTTCTTCGGTCCGGCACTGTCATCCTTGTTGGTGCCGGTGACCTTGGCAACCTGTTCACGCTCGATCTTCTGCTCGACATGGACGCGGTACAGCATGCGGACCGTATCCTCTTTGATGGATTCAGTCATACCCTCGTACATATCGAATGCCTGAATACGGTATTCTACGACCGGATCCCTCTGTCCGTAGGCGGCAAGGCCTATACCCTGACGGAGCATTTCCATGTCGTCTATATGATCCATCCACTTGCTGTCGATCGACTTAAGCAGTACAACACGCTCGATCTCGCGAAGCTGCTCCGGATTCTCGAACTCTTTCTCTTTTGCATCGTAGAGAGCCAGGGCTTCTTCCTTCAGTTCCTCTTTTACCTTGTTCTTGCTCTTGCCTTTTACTCTTTCTTCTGTAAGAGGCGAGATCGGGATGATCGGAAGCAGGACGGAATTAAATTCGGCAAGATCCCAGTCTACCGAATCCACATCGTCAGACAGAACAAGGTCAGCTGTGCTGTCCACAATGTCGGTTATCATCTTTGTGATGTCGTCCTTCATGTTTTCCCCGTCAAGAACGAGGCGGCGCTCACGGTAGATATCCTCACGCTGCTCATTATTGACCTGGTCATAATCGAGAAGATTTTTACGGATACCGAAGTTGTTGAACTCAATCTTCTCCTGCGCTTTCTCGATGGCGCTTGAGAGCATCTTGTGCTCTATCTGCTCATTCTCCGCAACGCCGAGGGATGTGAATACCTTCATCAGTCTTTCAGAACCGAACAGGCGCATCAGGTCATCCTCGAGGGAAATGTAGAATCTTGACTCACCGGGGTCGCCCTGACGTCCGGAACGTCCACGCAGCTGATTGTCGATACGGCGGGATTCATGGCGCTCGGTGCCGACTATCTTGAGGCCGCCGGCTTCCCTTGCCACGTCATCAAGCTTGATGTCCGTACCACGGCCTGCCATGTTGGTAGCTATGGTCACGGCGCCTGCCTGTCCGGCCTGGGCGACTATCTCAGCCTCTATCTCATGATACTTGGCATTCAGCACGTTATGCGGAATGCCTTCCCTCTTGAGCATGCGGCTGAGCAGCTCCGATGTCTCGATGGTGATGGTACCGACAAGTACCGGCTGCTGCTTTGCATGCGCTTCCTTGACGGATTCAACTACTGCGTTGAATTTTTCCTTCTTGGTCATGTATACGGCGTCATCGAGGTCCTTCCTCTGCACCGGCTTGTTGGTCGGGATCTCCACAACGTCCATTGCATAGATATCACGGAATTCCTTCTCCTCGGTGAGAGCCGTACCGGTCATGCCGCATTTTTTGTCAAATTTGTTGAAGAAGTTCTGGAAGGTAATGGTCGCCAGAGTCTTGCTCTCACGTTTGACCTTCACATGCTCCTTGGCCTCTATCGCCTGATGCAGACCGTCCGAATAACGGCGGCCCGGCATAATACGTCCTGTAAATTCATCTACTATGAGGATCTCGTCATCCTTGACCACGTAGTCCTGGTCCTTGTGCATCAGGTTGTTCGCGCGGAGCGCAAGGATGATATTATGCTGGATCTCAAGATTTTCAGGATCCGCCAGGTTTTCGATACTGAAGAATTTTTCTACCTTCTCAACACCCTGTTCTGTCAGGTTGACGATCTTGTCCTTTTCATTAACGACAAAGTCTCCTGTCTCTACTACTTCCTCGCCCATGATTGCGGCCATTTTTGTCATCTCATGGCTGGCTTCGCCCCGCTCCAGCTGACGGGCAAGAATATCGCAGACCTCATAAAGCTTGGTAGACTTGCCGCTCTGGCCTGAAATGATAAGCGGAGTACGGGCTTCGTCTATAAGAACAGAGTCGACCTCGTCGATGATGCAGTAGTGGAGCTCTCTCTGTACCAGCTGCTCCTTGTATATTACCATGTTGTCACGCAGATAGTCGAATCCCAGCTCGTTATTGGTGACGTAGGTTATATCACAGGCATATGCGGCGCGGCGTTCTTCAGGCTTCATGTCATTCAGGACAACGCCGACCGTAAGGCCCAGAAATTCGTGAACCTTGCCCATCCATTCCGCGTCACGCTTTGCCAGGTAATCATTGACGGTGACGATATGCACGCCTCTTCCTTCTAGAGCATTGAGGTAAGCCGGAAGTGTCGAGACCAGAGTCTTTCCTTCACCGGTCTTCATCTCGGCGATACGGCCCTGATGAAGAATGATCCCGCCGATTATCTGTACGCGGTAGTGCTCCATCCCGAGGACACGCACTGCGGCTTCGCGCACTGTCGCAAAGGCTTCAGGCAGGATGTCGTCAAGTGTTTCACCGTTTGCCAGCCGCTGTTTGAACCATTCTGTCCTGGCGCGCAGCTGCTCGTCAGAGAGGCCCTGCATCTCTGAACGGAGGCTCTCGGTTTTCTCCACCAGCGGCATGATACGTTTTACTTCACGCTCACTGTGTGTTCCAAAAAATTTTGTAAAAATGCTCATTTATAATACTCCATTCCTGTTTCACTCTGTAAAAGCGTCTTGTAACTGCTTCAGATCATACTGAAAAGTTACAGCATTTTATATTCTATCACTTAAACAGGAATATGGCAAGCAAAAGAAAGGAGCGCCGAAATGGCGCTCCCTGATTTTTATACTTCCGGTTCGATCAGACCGTAAGTGTTTCCTTTTCTCTTATATACTACATTCACCTGATCCGTCTCTGCATTACAGAAGACAAAGAAGCTGTGGCCCAGAAGCTCCATCTGAACGCAGGCATCCTCCGGATACATCGGTTTGATGTCAAACTTTTTGGAACGGATGATCTTAACGTCCTCGTTCTCATCATAGTCGTTGTCGATGTAGGCTTTCTGGAAGTTTCCTGCTGACTGTTTCTTCTGGATCAGCTTGTTTTTGTACTTGCGAAGCTGGCGTTCAATAACCTCCTCTACGAGGTCGATGGATACATACATGTCATTGCTTGTCTGCTCTGAACGTATGATGTTTCCCTTCACAGGGATAGTCACTTCGATCTTCTGACGCTCTTTCTCGATGCTGAGCGTCACATGGACATCTGTGTCAGGTGTGAAATACCGCTCCAGCTTGCCAAGCTTGTCCTCAACAGCTGTTCTGAGTCCATCAGATACCGGAATGTTCTTGCCACTGATAATAAAATTCATAAATCCATCCCCTTTACTGATTGATATGAATAGTATAACACATATCTCGGAGATTTCCTATATTTTTTATGAAATTTTCACAAATGCTTTTATTTTTTTGTTACTATTCACGGCCGTAAGGAAATATACTCTTCTCTGCCCTGCTTGCATGAGCAGAGAAGAGTATATTTCCTTACAGGGTCTGAGCCCTTCATGAGGAATTCAGCCGCGAAGCGGCGGTGAAGCCCGTAAGGGCGAGATTCCGAATGGAGGGCTCAGAACCCAGCCGCTTGCGGCTGGGACGTGAATTGTAACATTTTTATGAAAGGAATCGTTCCACCGAACAGGTCAAGAGCGCTCCCTACGGTAAAATCAAGACGGTTTTTGCCATAAACGCTAAGATCCTCTATGTCAGACATGCTCCCTATTCCTCCCGCATAGGTCACCGGGACAGCTGAATGCGCTGCCAGCAGAGAAGCCAGAGGCCTCTCAACTCCTGACGCCTTCCCCTCCACATCAACTGCGTGTACCAGAAATTCACTGCAGAAGCTCTCGAGCGAGTGCAGTGTTTCAGGTGTTATGCATGTGTCTGTGAATTTCTGCCAGCGATCCGTCACGATATAATAGCTGCCGTCCTTTTTCCGGCAGCTGAGATCAAGGACAAGTCTTTCCCTGCCTGTTGTTCTCAGCATTTTTTCAAGATTCTCCCATGAGATGCGGCCGTCCTTAAACACATAGGACGTCACTATAACGTGGGAGGCGCCGGCTTCAAGATATTCGCAGGCATTGTCAGGATTTACGCCTCCGCCAAGCTGAAGTCCTCCGGGATATTCCCTGAGAGCCAGAAAAGCCTGACGTCTTGTCTCTTCGTAATAGGGGGAAGAGACGGGGTTTAGCAGTATCACATGCCCGCCCTTCAGTCCTTCTTTTTTGTAAAGCGCCGCATAATATGAGGCGTCCTGCTCTGATATATAGTTTTCAACGGCGCTGTCCGCCTCGTCGCGGAGGGAGCTGCCGACTATCTGTTTTACTTTCCCGTTATGGATGTCAATACAAGGCCGGAATCTCATAAGATGCTCAGCCGCCTATCACATCGGACATGTCATAACGCCCGGCCGGCTTCCCGGCAAGGAATTTGGCTGCCTCAAGGGCGCCCTTGGCAAAAATGGCACGCGAAAATGCAGTGTGGCGAAGCTCGATCACTTCGTCCGTCCCGGCAAAGATCACATCATGCTCGCCCACTATCGAGCCGCCCCTGACCGCAGAAATGCCTATTTCCTCAGGATCGCGCTTCTGCGAACGGGTGCTGCGGTCGTAAACATAATGATATCTGCCGTCCATCGCCTCATTCAGGCTGTCCGCAAGCGCAAGCGCAGTACCACTGGGGGCATCAAGCTTGCGGTTGTGATGCTTTTCGACGATCTCCATGTCAAAACCGGAGGGTGCAAGAACCCTGGCTGCGTCTTTAATAAGTTTGAGCAGGATATTTATCCCAAGGGACATGTTGGCAGATTTAAGAACTGCAGTTTTTCCGGCAGCCTCGCTGACTCTGGACAGCTGAGCCTCCGAAAGTCCTGTCGTACAGAGGACCACCGGGATTTCCTTTTTTTCACAGTAATCAAGAAGTCCGTCCACTGCCTTTGCAATGGAAAAGTCAACGATTACGTCAGCATCTTCCTTTACATCAAAAAGTGATGTATATACCGGATAACCGCAGGACTCATTTCCGGAAACATCTACGCCGGCAACTATCTCAATGTCCGGGTCGCTTTTAGCCATGTCAGTTATGACCCGGCCCATATATCCGTTGCAGCCATGCATGATGATCTTTGTCATAAATTATGCCTCCTTAAGAGTGATCCCGAAATCCTTCATCGCTTTCGCGAGAACCGCCTTGTGCTCATCTTCCATCTCGGTCAGAGGACCGCGGAGCGGGCCAACCTCAAAGCCCATCATGTTAAGGGCAGCTTTCACCGGAATAGGATTTACTTCGCAGAACAGCGCGCTGCAGAGCGGAATAGCCTTGAGCTGCAGGTCTGCCGCGCCTTTTATATCACCCTGGTGGAATTTTGCCACCATATCATGAGTCTCTTTGGGAGCCACATTTGAGAGCACCGAGATAACGCCGAGTCCGCCGAGTGACAGTATCGGCAGGATCTGATCGTCGTTTCCCGAATAGAGCTCAATGCAGCCGTCAGCCAGGGACATGAGCTTTGCTATCTGCGAAAGGTTTCCGCTGGCTTCCTTGATTCCGACGATGTTCTTTACATTCTGTGCCATGTATACAGCGGTTTCCGGGGCAATATTGCAGCCGGTCCGGCTTGGGACGTTGTAAAGGATGACCGGTGTGTCCGGAATTGATTCGGCAACCGTCGTAAAGTGGCGGATAAGCCCCTTCTGAGTAGCCTTGTTATAATATGGCGTCACAAGCAGCACTGCGTCAGCACCGTAGGACGCGGCTTCAGCGGAAAGCATAACTGCCGTATCGGTCGCGTTTGAGCCTGTGCCCGCAATTACCGGAATACGGTGATTGACGGTTTTTATGGCAAAATCTATCGCTTTAAGGTGTTCGCCATGAGTCAGTGTAGATGACTCGCCTGTAGTACCGCAGATAATGATGGCATCCGTCCCGCCGGCGATCTGATATTCAAGCAGTTCTGCAAGCTTATCATAGTTGACTCGTCCGTCGTCATACATAGGAGTAACAATTGCGCATCCAGCGCCTTTGAATACCGGCATTTTTATTCCTCCCTTTCAAGATAGTAGTCGTGGGTCGAAAGTTCTGTGAAGCTGTCAATATCAGGTATCAGTTCTTCCGGAAATGTACTGCCCGTAAGCACTATGTGCATACTCTCATCCTTCATTTTTATAATGTCTGCGATGGTACCGGCATCTACAATGCCTTTTTCAGGAAGACCCAGGATCTCATCCAGCAGCAGGAAATCGCACTCATTCGTGCTTACTACTTTGCGCGCAAAATTAACTCCGTTTAGAATGTTTCGACGTTCTTCCTCTTTTTCCTGCTCATTCAGTTCCTCGTACCGTTTATCCTGCTTCTCAAAGCGGAATATTTTAATGTCATGCCCGTCCAGCTCCTCGAGAAAGTCAAGCTCCTTTCTCTCGCGCCCCTTCAGGAACTGAATAATGATAACGCTCTTTCCCTGAACCGAAGCCCGGAGGCTCTGTCCGATGGCAAGTGTAGTCTTACCCCTGCCCATGCCACTGTAAATTTCCGTGAGTCCTTTACTCATGTTATTTCCTCATTCAAAAAAGACAATCCCTTAAATAGAATCACGACTATCTTAACCCAGAACCCTAAAAAAAGCAAGCAATTCATCAAGTAAGACAGGGGACGGTTCTCTGTCTTATTTTCATAAGACAGAGAACCGTCCCCTGTCTTACATGAAAGGATGGATCAACGGAATTTATTTTCGCTCTCTGTCATCCCTTATTATGGAATGCTGCTCTTTTCCTCTCACGCGGATCCAGTATCCTCTTCCGGATTCTCAGGCTTTTTGGGGTTACTTCCAGGAGCTCGTCCCAGTCGATGAATTCTATCGCCTGTTCAAGGCTGAGTATCTTAGGCGGTGTCAGCTTGAGCGCTTCATCTGCGTTTGAGGAACGTGTGTTTGTCAGATGCTTCGTCTTGCACACATTCAGCTCTATATCTTCACCTTTACCGCTCTGGCCGATGACCATTCCGCCGTACACCTTTTCGCCGGGGCCGACAAACAGCGCGCCGCGCTCCTGGGCGGAGAAAAGGCCATAGGTCACCGCTTCACCTGCTTCAAACGCTATCAGTGAGCCCTGTTTGCGGAACGGGAAGTCCCCTTTGTATTCGGAGTATCCGTCAAACATAGTGTTGAGAATACCTGTACCTCTGGTTGAAGTAAGGAAGTCTCCACGGAACCCGATAAGTCCCCTTGAAGGGATGTGAAATTCCAACCGCATGGAGCCGTCCGAGAGCGTTGTCATACCCTGCAGCTCACCTTTTTTCTCGCTGAGCATACGTATTACTGTACCGGAAAACTCTTCAGGCACATCAACATAGGCGATCTCCATCGGTTCAAGCTTATGCCCTCTGTCATCAAAATGATACAGTACTTCCGGCTTGCTGACCGCAAACTCATAGCCCTCCCGGCGCATGTTTTCTATAAGGACGGACAGATGCAGTTCGCCTCTGCCTGAGACCCTGAAGCACTCAGTGCTGTCGGTATCCTCAACCCGAAGGCTGACGTCTGTATTCAGCTCCCGATAAAGCCTGTCCCGGATGTGACGGGAAGTCACGTATTTACCTTCCTGCCCTGCCAGGGGGCTGTCATTCACCATGAAATTCATGGCTATCGTAGGCTCGGATATCTTCTGGAACGGGATCGCCTCCGGAGAATCTCCTCCGCACAGAGTATCGCCTATATGCAGCTCGGCAATACCGGAAATGGCGACGATCGATCCGACCTCGGCGCTTCGCACATCAACCTTCTGCAGTCCGTCAAACTCATAGAGCTTGCTGATCTTTACCTTCTGGCGTTTGCTGCTGTCATGATGATTGAGAAGTGTAAGCTCCTGATTAACGGAAATAGTACCGTTCTCGACTTTTCCGACGCCTATACGGCCTACATATTCATTATAATCGATCGTGCTTATCAGAACCTGTGTATCTGCATCCGGATCCCCCTCAGGCGCAGGGATATATTTCAGGATAGTCTCGAACAGAGGCTCCATGTTTTCGGGTGTGTCTGACAGGTCAAGGACCGCGCAGCCTGTTTTGGCCGATGCGTACAGGAACGGGCAGTCAAGCTGCTCGTCCGAAGCATCAAGATCCATCAGCAGCTCAAGGACCTCATCTATGACCTCATTGGGCCTTGCTTCCGGCCGGTCTATCTTGTTGATGCATACTATCACATGAAGGTCAAGCTCGAGGGCTTTCTTAAGCACAAACCTGGTCTGCGGCATTGCTCCTTCAAAGGCATCGACCAGAAGGATGACCCCGTCTACCATCTTGAGCACACGTTCTACTTCGCCGCCAAAATCGGCATGTCCCGGTGTGTCAACGATATTGATCTTTACACCCTTGTAATGTACTGCCGTATTTTTCGAAAGGATAGTGATACCGCGCTCACGCTCGATATCATTTGAATCCATTACACGCTCCTGGACCTCCTGGTTTTCACGGAATACTCCGCTCTGCCGCAGCAGCTGGTCCACAAGAGTAGTTTTCCCATGGTCAACATGGGCTATAATCGCAACATTTCTGACATCTTCTCGTTTAGTGATCATAAATAACCTCATCCATTCTTAATTACAATGAGTTTTACTATAGCACATTTTTCAGGGATTACAAGATTTTTATAAAAAAATAAATTTTTCAGGGTCTAAAAACCGGAGTCCGTGCATATATATTAAGTGTAGCAGTAAATTTCAGTTTTTTAAGGCCAAAGATGCCAGAGTATACGACAGCAGACAGCGGTGCTCTGAAGTCTTAAAAGGAAGGAGAAACGAACAATGGAAGAAAATATTGAGAACAGAACAAAAAATGAAGTGTCAGTAGTCGGCAAGGTCGACAAAGAGTTTTATTTCAGCCATGAATATGAGGGGGAAGGGTTTTATAAGACAAATATCCTGGTCGACAGACTGAATGATACGAATGACCGTATTCCTGTGATAGTGTCTGACCGGCTCCTTGACATGGACAGCTGCTATGCCGGCAAGTACATCGCCCTGAACGGAGAATTCCGCTCATACAACTCCAGAGACGAAGAAGGAAAGCCTAAACGTCAGCGCCTGTTCACCGTATTTGCTCATGATGTGCAGCTGCTTCCAGGCACGGAAGGTAAGAAAATGGCAAAAGGTGAGAATATTTATATAGAAGGATTTCTAAGCAAGCCCCCGATCTACCGTGTGACTCCGCTCGGACGCGAGATAACAGAGCTCTGCATAGCCGTACGCCGGAATTACGGCCGCACCGACCATATCCCCTGCATCTGCTGGGGCCGCAACGCCCGCTTTGCCTCCGGCTTCCACACAGGCGACAGAATATCCGCCTGCGGAAGGATTCAAAGCCGCGATTACACAAAACACGAAGGGGACAATGATATAAAACATACAACATGCGAAGTCTCTGTAAAAAGGATATCAAGGGAAGAGGGGTAAATCAGACAGGGGACGGTTCTCTGTCTTAAATAAGACAGAGAACCGTCCCAATGTCACTTAGTTAACGTTTGGAATCATGATTGGTGGGACTGTGAGCATACCTTCAGACGACCAATAAACAGACAACAGGGAGCCGCGATAGTGCTGTACGGGAGCGTTGTGCCTGCTCCGGCGAGACAGAGTCCTACTGAGACTTAGGCGGGAAGGCTCTTCCTGAGCGTCTTAGTCTCAGTTGGACTCTGGCTCGACGCGCAAGCAGGCACCGTCTCCCGTAC
>JAFUCO010000055.1 GCA_017459635.1 Blautia sp.
TGCTTGCATGAGCAGAGCAGGGCAGAGTAAATTTACTTACAGGGTCTGAGCCCTACATGAGGAATCCAGCTGCGAAGCAGCGATGAAGCCCGCAAGGGCGAGATTCCGAATGGAGGGCTCAGACCCAGCCGCTTGCGGCTGTGAATGGCAACATTTTTTTCTTGAAGCAAATCGCATTATATCATAGAATAGTACGAGGGTCAAAGCCTGCTTTCATAACATATATAGCAGGCGGTGATATTTGTCAGGAACATTTTTACGACCCCGGAGAAGAAAACCAAAAAGTAACCCTAAAAGTAACCCAAAATACAGAAAGACTATAGAATATGGCAAAGACAGATTATCTGGAGATTATGCGGAACGGTGGATCTCTTGACGTGAGGCAGCAGCTGTTTATGACAGCTCAGCTCAGTATCCCGGCAATACTCGCACAGATCTCCACAGTAATAATGGAATATATAGATGCATCGATGGTGGGGCGCCTTGGGGCCGGTGCATCGGCAGCTATCGGGCTTGTTTCTTCCACCACATGGCTTTTCGGCGGGCTCATCGCAGCTTCCTCAATGGGATTTACGGTACAGGTCGCGCACCGTATTGGCGCCGGGGATGGAAAAGGGGCACGGGGAATCGTGAAACATGGACTCTCGGCAGTTATTCTGATTAGCGGAATTGTAATGCTTCTGGGCCTGACAATCGGCGGATTTCTTCCTGCATGGCTCGGCGGTGACGAAGCGATAAGAAACGATGCATCCGCATATTTCAGGATATTTGCCCTTATGGCTCCTGCTATGGCTGTCAGATACACTTCCGGCGGCATGCTTCAGGGCAGTGGAAACATGAAGGTTCCCGGAATGCTTAACATCATGGAATGCGTTCTGGATGTTGTATTCAATTTTTTCCTGATATTTCCCACAAGAAAGATAAACCTTTCGGGAATCAGCATAAGCTGCCCGGGCGCCGGTCTCGGGGTGACCGGAGCGGCTCTCGGCACAGGGCTTTCGGAGGTTGTCTGCGCCGGTTTTATGCTTTATTTCCTGCTGGGTAGGTCAAAGGAACTTCATCTTAGAAAAGGTGAGAGACATGTATTTGAGTGGAAAGAGATGACCACAGCTGCGAGGATATCAGTGCCGATAGCTGTTGAAAACGCGATCTCAGGAACCGCATACGTTGCGGTGACCAGGATCATTTCTCCGCTTGGTACTATCGCCCTTGCAGCCCATTCCTTCGGAATTACTGCGGAGGGGCTGTGTTATATGCCGGGCTATGGCATTTCGTCCGCCGCAACTACAATGATCGGTCAGAGCATCGGAGCCGGAAGATCGGACATGACAAAAAAACTTGCCTGGATCTCAGTAGGCCTCGGGATGCTTGTGATGACAGGGACAGGTGTACTGATGTACGTGTTTGCGCCGCAGATGATAGGAATACTGACACCTGATCCGGAGATACGAGCGCTCGGCGCCCGCGTTCTTCGCATAGAAGCCTTTGCCGAACCCATGTTTGCCGCTTCAATCGTTGCGTCCGGTGTCTTCCGCGGAGCCGGCGATACACTGGTTCCGGCTATAATGAACTTTGTAAGTATGTGGGTCGTTCGAATAACACTGGCGTCTTTCCTCGCTCCGAAATACGGACTCCCGGGAATGTGGACTGCAATGTGCATAGAACTATGGTTCCGCGGGATGATTTTCCTGATAAGGCTTTTCATCAAAACTAAATCAGGATTTGCAGTGCGCGGCAAATCGAAAAAGGATGATCGTTTCTGATTGCGAATTATGTACAGTGAGTGTATACTACTAATAATAAAATGTGAGTATGCAGACAATTTGTAACCTCATCGTATATGTTCAGGTTCTGAACAGATACACCTCATCATTGAAAGGAGGAGAGAGAATGACCTTAAAACAAGAGGCACATGGACTGATTGATACATTACCTGATGACTGCATCAGAATTATAATTCGGTTGATGTATAAAATGGAACCCTCTAAGGCCGCTGCAGTAAGGCACTGTACATGAATAACTTCCGAAAGATGCGCAGGATAAATTTCGCCCTGCAAGGCGGAGGAAGGAGGCGTAGCGGGCTACGGCGACTGACGACAACGCAGTCAGGGCGGAATTTAGACA
>JAFUCO010000056.1 GCA_017459635.1 Blautia sp.
AAGGAAGGGCAGCTATACTCGCATTTTCTGTGCCATAGGCCGAACGGTTCCGTACATATGGTCAGTCCTCCCCCTACAGCTGTTTGTTGGCAAGTATACAAATCCATATCCAAAACACTAACTAAATGACATTGGGACGGTTCTGTGTCTTAAGACAGAGAACTGTCCCCTGTCTGCCCCTGAACTTTATTAAGAGGCAGCAGGAGCAGGGATTCCCGGGATATCGCTGAACAGTATTGTTGAAAAATCTGTCAGAGATGAGCTGAAAGCCATGAGTGGCTGAAAGTAAAAAATATTTGCATTTTCTCATTGAGTGGAGTACAATGCTCTAAAATATAATAGGTTTTGAAGCAATGGCGCTTCGGGTTTGTATGCCCGAAGTGCCTTTTTTTTGCTGCAAATGATTTAGCCAAAGGGGAGAGAAGGATGAAAACAGACAGAAAGCTGATCCTGGAGGATGGAAGTGAATATTATGGAACCGGGTTTGGTTCGGGAAAGGATGTTGTGTGTGAGGTGGTTTTCAACACTTCCGTGGTCGGATACCAGGAAATCCTTTCAGATCCTTCCTATACCGATCAGGCAGTGGTGATGTCATACCCGACGATCGGTAATTATGGGATAACAGAAGAAGATTTTGAGAGCAGAAGGATCGCGCCCTCGGCCTTTATTGTGAGGGATGTATGCAGAAATCCCTCTAATTTCCGATCTACTCTTTCTGTGGAGGAACTGCTGGAGGAGAATGATATTCCCGGAATCAGCGGAGTGGATACCAGAAGACTTGTCCGCAGCATCAGGGAATATGGAACCCGCAGAGGTCTGGTTACAGATTCAGATACTCCCGTTCAGGAAGGGCTTGAGCGTATCCGGGCCGCGGATATTCCTCATGATGCAGTACGCCGCAGCAGCTGCAGGAAAAAATGGTACAGCCGTACAGCAAATCCCCGTTTTAATGTAGTTATCATTGACTGCGGGATGAAGGCAAATATTGTGCGGGCATTAAACCGGAACCGATGCAATGTAACCATAGTTCCTTATGACACCGGGCACGAGGAGATCCTTGCGCTTTCTCCTGATGGAATCCTTGTTTCGAACGGTCCCGGTGATCCTCAGGATGTTCCGGAGGTGGTATATACATTGCAGAATATCATCGGGAAATGTCCGATATTCGGGATATGCCTTGGCCACCAGCTGCTTGCCCTTGCTTATGGCGCAAAAACCTATAAGCTGCCCTTTGGCCACCGGGGAGGAAATCATCCTGTGAAAGAGCTGCGGACCGGACGTATTTACGTCACAAGCCAGAATCACAGCTATGCAGTTGATGAAAAGAGCCTTTCGAATACCGGGCTTAAAGTGTCCCATTTTAACCTTATTGATCATACAGTAGAAGGGCTGTTCAGTGAAAAAGATGCTGTTTTCTCGGTACAGTTCCACCCGGAAAGCGCTCCGGGGCCACAGGATGCCATTGATCTGTTTGAAGCATTCACGGCTATTATGCCTTAGGAGAGCGGCTCAAAAGCCAGCCGGCAGGATACAGACTGCCTGGAACGGATAGAGAATGCCAAAACAGTTTATAAAGGCTGTACAGGTATTTATAAAAAAACAATGATGATTCGGAGGTTATACATGCCTAGAAGAACAGACATTAAGAAAGTGATGGTCATAGGTTCCGGGCCGATCGTGATCGGACAAGCGGCAGAGTTTGATTATGCAGGTACTCAGGCATGTCTGGCGCTGAAGGAAGAGGGGTACGAAGTGATCCTGGCAAATTCCAATCCGGCTACGATCATGACAGACCATTCCATTGCGGACAAAGTTTATATGGAACCGCTGACGCTGGAGTACATGGCCAGGATATGCAGATATGAAAGACCGGATGCCGTCCTGCCGGGGCTGGGAGGTCAGACCGGGCTGAATCTTTCCCTGGAGCTTTACGACAAAGGAGTATTAGAAGAATGTGAGATAGAACTTCTTGGAACTGACGCAGCAAGCATAAGGAAGGCTGAAGACAGGGAGCAGTTCAAAGAACTGTGTCTGGAGCTGGGAGAACCTGTGATCCCATCAATTATCACTGCAGACATTGAAGAAGGAGTGAAAGCAGCAGCGGAGATAGGTTATCCGGTCATCCTTCGTCCGGCCTTCACCCTCGGAGGCACCGGAGGCGGTTTTGCCTACAGTGAGGAGGAAATGAGGGAGAGAATGCGGAACGCTCTGGAGTGTTCGCCTGTCAGTCAGGTATTGGTAGAAAAAAGCATACGCGGTTACAAGGAAATAGAGTATGAAGTGATCCGGGATGCAAATGATACAGTTATCACAGTATGCAATATGGAAAATCTGGATCCTGTAGGGATCCACACAGGTGATTCGGTTGTCGTTGCGCCCAGCCAGACCCTTACCAATAAAGAATATCAGATGCTGAGGGAAAGCGCTATAAGGATCATCCGGGCGCTAAAGGTAAAGGGAGGGTGCAATGTCCAGTTTGCCCTGGATCCGGAATCTTTTGATTACTATGTGATCGAGGTAAACCCAAGGGTATCACGTTCTTCCGCCCTTGCTTCCAAGGCCACAGGTTATCCCATAGCAAGGGTATCTGCAAAGATCGCGGTGGGAATGAACCTTTCTGAGATCATGCTTGCCAATACGCCGGCCTGCTTTGAACCGGCACTCGACTATGTTGTGACAAAGATGCCCAGGTTTCCGTTTGATAAATTTACACTTGCCTCGAATGTCCTGTCTACACAGATGAAAGCGACCGGGGAGACCATGAGCATCGGCAGAACCCTGGAGGAGAGCCTGCTTAAGGCCATAAGGTCTCTGGAGGACGGGAAAAACCATATTCATCTTGCGAAATTTGATGTACAGACTCTCTCGGATAAACCGGCTCCGGAAAACCGGAAGGAAGCAGTTAAAAAACTTCTTCATTATATCGAAGAAGGGACAGATGACAGGATCTATGCTATCGCAGAGCTGCTCTGGCTGGGAGTGGATCCGCAGGTTATTTATTCCCGGACACGTATCGATCTTCTTTTCCTGGATGTGATCCGCAGTATTGTAGAATTTGAGAAGAGGCTTGAGAAAGCCGCACAGTGGAAAGAGAAAACCGGGAACATACAGATACCGGCGTTGTCAGCTTTTGATAGAGCAAAGAAGATAATAGATGAAGAACTGCTGCGTGATGCCAAGCGGATGGGCTTTTCTGATTCCTATATTGCCGAGCTGACCGGCTGCCGGGAGCAGGATGTGTGGAAGCTCCGGCGGGAATACAGTATCTTTCCGGTATACAAGATGATCGATACGTGCGCAAGCGAATTCAAAAGCTATGTGCCCTATTTTTACTCTACATATGAGGAGGAGAACGAATCGATAGTTTCCGAAAACAGCAAGATAATAGTCCTGGGTTCGGGTCCTATAAGAATAGGGCAGGGAGTGGAATTTGATTATTCAACGGTTCATGCTGTAAAGACCATACATGAGCTTGGATATGAAGCTATTGTGGTCAACAACAATCCGGAGACAGTTTCAACCGATTATACTACGGCAGATAAGCTGTATTTTGAGCCTCTCACTGCAGAGGATGTGATGAACATTGTTAATCTTGAGAAGCCTCTGGGGGTGATAACTTCGCTTGGAGGTCAGACAGCAGTAAATCTGGCTGAGTCTCTGGCAGAGAGGGGAGTTCATATCATAGGTACCTCCCCGGAAGCGATCTTCTCTGCAGAGGATCGTGACGCATTTGAAAAAGTACTTGAAAAAGCCGGCATACCCCATCCTGAGGGGAGTGCTGTCAGCAGCGTCCCGGAAGGGATAAGGGAGGCAGAAAGGATTGGATATCCGGTTCTGGTACGACCAGGCTTTGTCCTGGGAGGAAGGGCTATGGAGATCGCAGCCAACGAGTCCATGCTCAGAAAATATCTGGAGCAGGCTGAAGCGGTAGATGAAAAACGTCCGGTCCTTGTAGATAAATACGTCGTTGGGAAAGAAGTGGAGGTAGATGCGGTCTGTGACGGAAAGGAGGTTTTTCTTCCCGGAATTATGGAACTGGTGGAGCGTACCGGAGTTCATTCCGGAGACAGCATCAGCGTATATCCTCCTTTTTCCATTTCGGAGAAGGTATGTGAGGTGATCGCGGATCATACCAGGCGGCTTGGCCTGGCAATCGGAATTATCGGACTGTACAATATCCAGTTTATTGTTGACAGAGATGAGAATGTATATATCATCGAAGTAAATCCCAGAGCCTCCAGAAGTGTACCGTTTCTCTCAAAATCTACAGGAATCCCGCTTGTGGATATTGCGGTAAAGACCATGCTTGGAATTTCGCTTTCTCAGCAGGGACTTTCCGGGAAGACCGTTCAAAGAAAGGACAGATGGTATGTGAAGGCCCCGGCATTCTCCTTTGCAAAGCTGAACGGGATGGATGCGTACCTTTCACCGGAGATGAAGTCAACCGGGGAAGCCATCGGATATGACATAAGCCTGAAAAGAGCTTTATACAAGGCGCTTCAGGCTTCAGGGATCAAGATGAAGGAATATGGAACCGTAGTGGTGACTCTGGCGGACGAGGATAAAAAAGAGGCGCTGCCGCTGGTAAGAAGATTCTACGCGCTGGGCTTTAACATAGAAGCGACAGCCGGAACCGGAGAATACCTGAAAAAGAACGGTATCCATACCAGGATCCGCGGCAAGATAAGTGAGGGGAGCCATGAGATCCTGGATTCGATAAGCGCCGGGTATGTCAGCTATATCATTAATACGAGGGCTATCTATTCGGGCATTCATTATGAAGACGGCGTACAGATACGTCAGTGCGCAATCCGTAACGGAGTGACCATGTTTACTTCACTGGATACAGTCAGGATACTGCTGGATGTGCTTGAGGAGATCACACCGCGGATAAGCACGATATGAAAATGAAAACACAGGGGAAACCATAAAGACCGTTCTTTGCCTTGAGAAGCAAAAAAGTAAGACAGAGAACCGTCCCCTTGTCTTATTTTGCTTGACAAAGGTACTGAAACATAGTACTATAAAAACATGAACAGCAAGAATAGAAAAACATATAGAGAAATATACACTGATCCTGTTAAAGCAGATATAGCCTGGTCTGACATTGAAGCCCTGTTTTCTGCACTGGGAGCAAAAATATCCGAGGGAAATGGTTCCCGGGTTCGAGTTGAACTGAATGGAGAAAGGGCTGTTTTTCACAGGCCATATCCTGAGAACAATACAGATAAAGGAGTTGTAAAATCAGTTCGCAGATTTTTGGAGAATGCAGAGGTGGAGATATGATGAATTATAAAGGTTATATCGGAAAAGTCGAATATGATGACGAAAACCGTATCTTTACCGGAAGTGTCATAAATGTCAGAACGGTTATTACATTTCAGGGAAGGACGGTAGATGAGATTGAAGATGAGTTTAAAGCATCTGTAGATGATTATCTGGAGTGGTGCAGGGAGGATGGGATAGAGCCGGAGAAACCCTACTCCGGGAAGTTCAATGTCAGGTTTACACCAGAGCTTCATCAACAGGCAGCAGTAGGAGCAAGGATTCTTGGGATATCGCTGAACAGTTTTGTTGAAAAATCTGTCAGAGATGAGCTGAAAGCCATGAGTGGCTGAAAGTAAAAAACATTTGCATTTTCTCATAGAGTGGAGTACAATGCTATAAATACATAATGATGTTGAAGCAAAGGCGCTTCGGGTTTTCATGCCCGTAGTGCCTTTTTTTTCTGTTAAGGCTCAGCGCTTGCGGCTGAGCTGTGAACAGCCTTTTTATAAAAGAAAAAGCACAGGGGCGGAGGTGGCTGAATGGAAAATCTGTTTGAGAAGATACAGCGTGAAGGACTGTATGATACTTCCTTTGAACACGATAACTGCGGTATCGGCGCTGTCATAGATGTGCAGGGACGCAAAGATCATAGACTGGTGGATGATGCCCTTTCGATCGTGGAGAATCTTGAGCACCGGGCCGGCAAGGACGCGGAGGGGAAAACCGGGGACGGGGTAGGAATTCTGACACAGATCCCTCATCGTTTTTTTGTGAAAAAGCTGAAGGAACAGGGAATACTTCTTCCGGAAGAGCGGCAGTATGGTGTTGGAATATTCTTTTTCCCGCAGGATGACCTTGAAATGAGACAGGCCAGATCCATGTTCGAGGTTATCACCAGAAAAGCCGGGATCCGCATTCTGGGATGGAGGAAGGTGGAATCTGATCCGTCGGTGCTTGGGAAGAGAGCCCGGGAATGCATGCCGAATATCTGCCAGGTTTTTGTGGAAAGACCATCTCAGGCTGGGCAGGACATCGACTTTGACAGGATGCTCTACATAATCCGGCGGGAATTTGAACAGAGCTGTGTCAGTACCTATGTGCCTTCATTTTCCTGCCGTACTATCGTCTACAAGGGGATGTTCCTTGTGAGGCAGCTGCGCACATTTTTTACAGATCTGATGGATCCGGATTATGAATCAGCGATCGCGATAGTCCACTCGCGTTTTTCCACCAATACCATGCCGAGCTGGAACAGGGCTCATCCTAACCGCCTGATCGTACATAACGGCGAGATCAACACCATAAAGGGTAATGTAGATAAAATGCTGGCCCGGGAAGAGACCATGCACACTTCACTGTTTTCCGAGGAAGACATGACCAGAGTCCTTCCGGTAATCTCCCAGAGCGGTTCCGATTCCGCGATGCTTGACAATACCCTGGAATTCCTGATGATGAGCGGGATGGAACTCCCGCTTGCGGCAATGATCCTCATCCCGGAGCCGTGGGCGCATAATGAGACCCTTTCGCAGGAGGAGAGGGATTTTTATCAGTATTATGCGACCATGATGGAACCGTGGGACGGCCCGGCTTCTATACTTTTTTCGGACGGGGACGTGATGGGAGCCATCCTGGACCGCAATGGGCTGAGACCCTCCCGGTATTACGTGATGGATGACGGAAGGCTTATCCTCTCTTCAGAGGTCGGGGTGCTGGAGCTTGACGAGAGCCATATTGTTAAGAAGGAACGGCTGCATCCGGGCAAAATGCTCCTGGTGGATACAAAACAGAAAAGGATCCTGGGGGATGAAGAGATCAAGGAGACCTATGCGAAAGCACAGCCTTTTGGTGAATGGCTTGACAGTCATCTGCTGCAGCTTTCAGATCTTAAGATACCCAACAAAAAGGTTCCGTCATTTTCTGATATAGAGAGGAAAAAGCTTCAGAAAGCTTTTGGATACACATGGGAAAACTACCATGATGGAATACTGTCGATGGCTCTTTCGGGTACCGAACAGATCGGCTCCATGGGCGTGGATACACCGATTGCGGCACTTTCCGGGACTTATCAGCCGCTGTTTTATTATTTCAAGCAGCTTTTTGCACAGGTGACAAATCCGCCCATCGATGCCCAGCGGGAGGAGATAGTGACATCCAGGACTGTCTATGTGGGGAAGAACGGAAATCTGCTTGAACAGAAGCCGGAGAACTGTCATGTGCTGAAGATCAACAATCCGATCCTCACTGACCTGGATCTTCTGAAGATCCAGAATATGAATCAGGAAGGCTTCCGGGTGGCAAAGGTTTCCACACTGTTCTATAAAAGTACGCCGATGAAACGCGTACTGCAGCATCTGTCTGTAGAAGTGGATAAAGCATACCGGCAGGGGGCAAATATACTTATACTTTCAGACCGGGGAGTTGATGAGAACCACGTGGCGATTCCGTCCCTGCTGGCGGTGGCGGCTGTCCACAAGCATCTGGTAGATACCAGGAAATGTACCGCGATGTCCATTATACTGGAGTCAGGCGAACCCTGCGAGGTACATCATTTTGCCCTGCTTCTCGGATATGGAGCTTCGGCAGTAAATCCCTATCTTGCCCATGCCACTATTGCGGAGCTGGTTTCTGAGGAGCTGCTGGATAAGGATTATTACGCGGCTGTGGAGGACTATGACAGGGCAATACTGTTCGGCATAGTCAAGATCGCTTCCAAGATGGGCATCTCAACGATACAGTCCTATCAGGGGAGCAAGATATTTGAGGCCATCGGGATATCGGAGGATGTGATTCAGACCTGTTTTACCGGAACTGTGAGCCGTGTGGGCGGGGTCACTCTTCAGGATATCGAAAAGGCCTGCGACGAGCAGCACAGCCGGGCCTTCGATCCCCTGGGGCTGCCCTCCGATCTTGAGCTGACGGCAGCAGGAAGGCACAAAGCGCGAAGTCAGGGGGAAAACCACCGGTATAATCCGCAGACTATTCATATGCTGCAGCGTTCGGTGAGGGAAGGAAGCTACGAAGAATATGTTCAGTACACCCGCATGGTAGACAGCGAGAATACAGGCTATCTCAGAAGCCTGCTGGATTTCCGGTATCCTGATAAAGGGATCGACATTTCAGAGGTTGAAAGTGAAGAATCAATTGTACAGCGTTTCAAGACGGGAGCAATGTCCTATGGCTCGATCTCGGAGGAGGCGCATGAGACACTTGCCATTGCCATGAACCGCCTGCATGGAAAATCTAACAGCGGGGAAGGCGGGGAGAGCGAGGAAAGGATCAGGTCAGCAGGAACAGAAAATGACCGCAGCTCTGCAATCAAGCAGGTTGCAAGCGGCCGGTTCGGCGTGACAAGCCGTTACCTGGTAAGCGCTAAGGAGATCCAGATCAAGATGGCACAGGGAGCAAAGCCGGGTGAAGGCGGTCATCTTCCGGGCAAAAAGGTCTATCCGTGGATCGCCAGGACAAGACACTCTACGCCGGGTGTGAGCCTGATCTCACCGCCGCCGCATCATGACATATATTCGATCGAGGATCTGGCTCAGCTTATATTTGACCTTAAAAATGCCAACAAGGATGCACGTATCTCAGTGAAGCTGGTGTCCGAAGCCGGAGTGGGGACAGTGGCAGCAGGTGTTGCAAAGGCAGGAGCTTCTGTTATCCTGATCTCCGGATATGACGGAGGTACCGGAGCGGCACCGCTTTCATCCATCCACAATGCCGGACTCCCGTGGGAACTGGGACTTGCGGAGACACATCAGACACTGATCGCCAACGGTCTCCGCAGCCAGGTGGTGATAGAAACTGACGGAAAACTGATGAGCGGGCGTGATACAGTTATCGCCGCAATACTGGGGGCTGAGGAGTTCGGCTTCGCTACAGCGCCGCTTATCACGATGGGATGCGTGATGATGAGGACCTGCCAGTCGGACACATGTCCTATGGGGGTCGCAACCCAGAATCCGGAGCTCAGGAAGCGTTTTGCAGGAAAACCGGAATACGTAGAAAACTTCATGCTGTTTACGGCCCGTCAGATGCGTGAGATCATGGCATCTCTTGGAGTACGGTCCGTTGAGGAGCTGGTGGGCAGGACCGATCTTCTGTGCCTGAAAAAAGAGCTCTCAAAACAGGAACAAAGACTGGATCTTTCGAAGATCCTTTTGGATATGTCTTCAGTGGACAGAAAAGACGCAACCTTCCATCCGGAGAGCAGATATGACTTCAGACTGCAGGAGTCGAAGGACGAAAAAGCACTTCTTTCTTCTCAGGCTGTGCGCAGGGCTCTGGAAAAAGGTGAAAAGGCTGAAATATCAGTTCACATCAGGAATACCGACCGCACCTTCGGAACACTTCTTGGGGCGGAGATCACCCGGAAACACCCGGAAGGACTGCCTGATGACACGATCACTGTACACTGCTGTGGCGCAGGAGGGCAGAGTTTCGGGGCATTTGTGCCAAAAGGGCTCACACTGGACCTGACAGGAGACAGCAACGATTATTTCGGAAAAGGACTTTCAGGCGGAAGGCTGATACTTCACGCACCGGAAGAAGCCTCCTATGATCCCCAGGATAATATCATTGTCGGCAATGTAGCTCTTTATGGGGCTACATCCGGACAGGCGTTTATCGCGGGTATGGCAGGTGAGAGATTCTGCATCCGCAATTCCGGGGCACACTGTGTGGTGGAGGGCGTCGGAGAACACGGCTGTGAATACATGACCGGGGGCTGCGTTGTGGTGCTTGGTTCAACAGGCAAGAACTTCGCCGCCGGGATGAGCGGAGGCACAGCCTATGTGCTGGATGAGGAAAACCGCCTGTACAGAAACCTGAATAAACAGCTGGTAAAGATGGAGAATGTGGAGACGAAAACAGATCTCGCGGAGCTGAGAAAACTGATAGAGGCTCATGTAAAATGGACAGGTTCGAAGAAAGGCAGAGAGATCCTGGAACGGTTTGACGAGTACAAGAGCCATTTTAAGAAGATCATTCCTTCAGATTACAAGTCAATGCTCCGGCTGATCGCCAAAAACGAAGAGCAGGGCATGTCTCAGGAGGAGGCAAAGATAGAAGCTTTTAAAGAATTCATCGGAGAGGAGGGCGCGTGATGGGAAAGACGACAGGTTTCCTTGAATATCAAAGACAGTCAGGACCGGTGCGTCCGGAGGAAGAGCGGATCCTGGACTTCAGGGAGTTCCACTGCGCGCTGCCGTTAAACGAACAGAAAAAGCAGGCAGCACGCTGTATGGACTGCGGAATTCCCTTCTGCCAGGCCGGTGTCATGATAAGCGGGATGGCATCCGGCTGCCCGCTTCACAATCTGGTTCCGGAGATCAACGATCTGGTGTACCGGAGCCGGATGAACGAAGCTTATCACCGGCTTTCAATAACACACAGCTTTCCGGAATTTACAAGCCGCGTATGCCCCGCTCTCTGCGAGGCCGCATGCACCTGCGGACTGCATGATGATCCGGTGTCCACAAAGGAAAATGAGAGAGCCGTGATCGAATATGCCTTTATGAATGGTCTGGCTGTCGAACCGGTGCCGGAGATCCGCACCGGGAAGAAGATAGCCGTGGTAGGGAGCGGACCTGCAGGACTCTCAGCAGCCCAGCTGCTTAACCGCAGGGGACATGAGGTGACCGTATATGAAAGAAGCGACCGGGTCGGAGGGCTTCTAATGTATGGGATCCCGAATATGAAGCTGGATAAAAGCATCATCGACCGGCGTGTAAGTCTGATGGAGAAAGCCGGTGTCAGGTTTATCGTGAACGCGGATGTAGGAAGAACGATTCCTTCCGAGACGCTCCTGAAGGAATATGACAGTGTGGTTCTGGCATGCGGCGCATCCAGGGCCAGGGATATTGCTGTCCCGGGACGGGATGCAAAGGGAATATTCCTGGCGGTGGATTTTCTCGGCAAAGTCACAAAACAGCTGCTTGATACGGATTTTCAGAAAGCTCCCTTAGAGCTTGCCAAAGGCAAGGATGTAATTGTAATCGGCGGTGGAGACACCGGAAATGACTGCGTTGGAACCTGCATCCGCCTTGGCGCGAAAAGCATTACACAGCTTGAGATGATGCCGGCACCGCCCGCAGTGAGGGAAGAACGGAACCCGTGGCCTGAATGGCCGAGGATCCTTAAGACCGATTATGGCCAGGAGGAGGCCATACGGGTGTTCGGGGCAGATCCGAGAGTGTATCAGACTACAGTGAAAGAATTTATCAAGGATAAGAAGGGACACTTGAAGGAAGCTGTGCTTATCTCTCTTTCCCCGAAGAAAGATGAGGCTACAGGGAGGATCAGGATGGTTCCCGCGGAGGGGACCGAGCGAAGAGTAAAAGCGCAGCTTGTGCTGATCGCGGCCGGATTTCTGGGAAGCGAAGAGTATGTGACCGGGAGCTTTGGTGTAGAGACAGACGCCCGAACCAATGTGAAAACAGCACCTGGTGGATATAGTACATCGAAAGAAAAGGTCTTCACAGCCGGAGACATGCACCGGGGACAGTCGCTGGTGGTGTGGGCGATCGCGGAAGGACGAAACGCAGCGAGGGCAGTGGATGAGGCACTGATGGGATATAGTAATCTTTAAAGCGGGACAGGAAATTTATACCATATTCATATGAGAGTATCTGCTTTTCAAGAGTCTGTGTATCTGTTCAGAACCTGAACAGTTACAGGTCGTTCTCTATATGAGAGGGTTGGGAAACCGAGAATGTTTTTCTTTCAACTTTGTCTTCCATGTTTCGTTTTCAGGATGATATACTATATTTCGAGAATCTGTTCTTTTGAATTCAAAAGATTCTTTGTTACTGTTCTGAACAGATACCATACTTTTTAAAAATGATGAAAAGAGGAATGGATATGGTTAAAGTAAATAAGAATTATCTGAAGCTTCCGGGTAGCTATCTTTTTTCTACGATAGGGAAAAAGGTCCGGGAATACTCTCAGGCTCATCCGGACGCACATATCATCCGGCTTGGGATCGGAGATGTTACGCAGCCTCTGGCACCGGCCGTAATAACAGCGCTGCATGGTGCGGTGGATGAGATGGGAAAAGCCGAGAGCTTCAGGGGATATGCCCCGGATCTTGGGTACGATTTTCTTCGGAAGGTGATTTCAGATAAGGATTACAAGGCGAGAGGTTGTGACATCTCACCGGATGAGATATTTGTGTCCGACGGGGCTAAGTGTGACTGCGGAAATATACAGGAAATATTCGGGGCAGAGAACACCATCGCGGTATGTGATCCGGTGTACCCGGTATATGTGGATTCAAATGTTATGGCCGGGAGGACGGGAGAATATGATGCCGAAAGCGGGAAGTTCCACAATGTGATCTATCTTCCCTGTACGGCAGAAAATGACTTTGCGCCTGAGATGCCGGAAGAGGTGCCTGATCTGATCTACCTTTGCTTCCCGAATAACCCGACAGGGGCTGTCATAACGAAGGACAGGCTGCAGAAATGGGTAGACTATGCCAATGATCATGGCTCGGTGATTCTGTATGATGCCGCATATGAAGCTTATATTTCGGAGGAAGGGATACCTCACAGTATCTATGAATGTGAAGGAGCGAAAACCTGTGCGATAGAATTCCGCTCCTTCTCAAAGACAGCAGGCTTTACAGGGCTGCGGCTGGGATTTACTGTGGTGCCCTTTGATCTTTCTGTTGAAGGAGTGTCTTTACATACCCTGTGGGCACGCCGACATGGAACTAAATATAACGGTGCCCCATATATAGTACAGAGAGCCGGCGCGGCAGTATATTCGGCAGAGGGCAGGCAGCAGGTGCTTAAGCAGGTTGCGTACTATATGGAAAACGCGACTGTCATAAAAGACGGACTTCTAAAGGCCGGATATGAAGCCTCGGGAGGAGTCAATGCCCCGTATATCTGGCTGAGAACGCCCGGATCAATGACAAGCTGGGAGTTCTTTGACTATCTTCTTTCAGAAGCAAACGTGGTCGGCACACCCGGCTCCGGATTTGGCCCGCACGGAGAACACTACTTCCGTCTGACAGCCTTCGGAACAAGGGAGAGCACCATAGAAGCCATGGAAAGGATCAGGAAACTATAAGGGGCTGTAAAAATAAGACAGAGAACCGTCCCCTTCTTACTATGGCTGTTTATGGCAGGTGAGAGTATTATTATTGGTAGTAATAAGACAGAGAACCGTCCCCTGTCTTATCCTGATTAGTAGAGGTAAAGATACGAATGGCAAAATATATTTTTGTGACGGGTGGAGTAGTTTCGGGTCTGGGCAAAGGGATTACGGCCGCATCTCTGGGTCGCCTTCTGAAGGCGCGGGGACTTAAGGTGGCGGCTCAGAAGCTTGATCCGTATATCAATGTGGATCCGGGTACCATGAGTCCATATCAGCATGGAGAAGTATATGTGACCGAGGACGGGGCTGAGACAGACCTGGATCTGGGACATTACGAGAGGTTTATCGATGAAGATCTTAATCGTTATTCCAATCTGACATCGGGTAAAGTATACTGGAATGTGCTTAACAAGGAACGCCGCGGTGAATATCTTGGTTCAACGGTGCAGGTGATCCCGCATATCACCAACGAGATAAAGGATTTTGTCTACCGGGTCGGGCGTGAAACGGATGCTGATATAGTGATCACGGAGATCGGAGGGACCATAGGCGATATAGAATCCCAGCCTTTTCTTGAGGCTGTAAGGCAGATATCTCTTGAAACCGGCAGGGAGAACAGCCTGTTTATACATGTGACGCTTGTACCATACCTTCATGGTTCCAACGAACACAAATCAAAGCCTACTCAGCATTCCGTAAAGGAACTGCAGGGGATGGGGATCAACCCGGATATTATTGTCCTCAGGTGTGATGAACCGCTGGAGGAGAGCATTTTCCGCAAGATTTCAATGTTCTGTAACGTAAAGGAAGATTGTGTGATCGAGAACCGGACGCTGGATAGTCTGTATGAAGCCCCATTGATGCTGGAAAGATCAGGCTTTTCAGGCATTGTATGCCGGGAACTGGGCATCAGTGCGCCTGAGCCGGACCTGGCAGAGTGGGAGGAGATGGTAAGCCGCATTCACAAAAGGGACAGCACTGTGACCATAGGGCTTGTCGGAAAATACGTTCAGCTGCATGATGCGTATCTTTCGGTAGCAGAAGCTCTTTCTCATGCAGGTTTTGCCTTCAACACCCATGTGTCTGTAAAATGGATAGATTCAGAAGAGCTTACGGAAGAAAACATTTCTGAAAAACTGAAAGGCCTGCAGGGGATCCTGGTTCCTGGTGGTTTTGGGGACAGAGGAACAGAAGGCATGATACTTGCAGCCGGTTATGCCCGGACAGAGGGGATACCTTATCTTGGAATATGCCTTGGCATGCAGATAGCCGTGATCGAATTTGCCAGGAACGCTGCAGGCATCGCTGATGCCTGCTCCGGGGAATTTCATGATGCTTCGGAACACAAGGTGATAGATTTCATGCCCGGTCAGTCGGAGGAGCTGGATAAAGGGGGGACACTGCGCCTTGGAAGTTATCCCTGCAGCATCCTTCCAGGAACTCTTATGGAAAAATGCTATGGAGAAAACCTGATAAGAGAAAGGCACCGCCACAGGTATGAATTTAATAATGAATATCGCGAAGTACTTACGGATGCAGGACTTATTCTGTCAGGGCTTTCTCCGGACGAAAGTCTGGTTGAGACTATTGAACTTGGAAACCATCCTTTTTTCCTGGGAGTGCAGTATCATCCGGAGTTTAAATCCCGCCCTAACCGGCCGCACCCGGTTTTCCGGGAATTCGTGAAAGCTGCTGCAGAGCAGGAAAAATAAGACGGTGGACGGTTCTCTAAGACAGGGGACGGTTCTCTGTCTTATCAATAAAAATAAGACAGAGAACCGTCCCCTGTCTTAGAGAACCGTCCCCTGTCTTACTCGGAGGAAAAAAATGGAATATACAGTAGATGAGGTAATGAAGTACATAGAGGAAGAGGATGCCAAGTTTATCCGCCTGGCTTTCCGTGATGCATTCGGTGTGCAGAAAAACATATCCGTGATGCCGGGAGAAATAAAGAAAGCGTTTGAACATGGGGTGCCGATCAATGCCAGGGCTATAGCGGGCTTTGAGGACTGTCCTTATGCATCGCTGCTGCTGAAACCGGATTCTTCAACACTGGCTGTCCTTCCGTGGAGGCCGGACAGCGGCCGGGTGCTGCGGATGTTCTGCGATGTGTATACACCGGATGGAGAAGTGTATCCGTCTGACACCAGGGCTATTCTCAAAAGAGCTGTGGCTAAGGCTGAAGAGGCCGGCATAGAGTTCCGTTTTGGTACTGAGACAGAATTCTATCTGTTCCGCAAGGATGATGAGGGAAACCCCACAAAAATCCCTTATGACAATGCCGGGTATATGGATATCGCTCCGCTTGACCGCTGCGAGAATGTCCGCAGGGAGATAGACCTTACCATTGAGCAGATGGGGCTGACTCCGGAACGCTCTCATCATGAGCGCGGACCGGGGCAGAATGAGATCGATTTTCATTATGGTAAGCCATTAAAAGCAGCAGATCAGATGATAACCTTCAAGATGGTAGTCAGTATCATTGCCGACAGGTGCGGCCTTACAGCAGACTTTTCACCGCTGCCTCTCCCGGGGCAGCCGGGGAACGGTTACCATATTAATATATACGCTGTGGATAAGAACGGGGACGATGTGGTCAGATATGCTGCGGCCGGAATCATAGATAAGATCCGGGACATTACTCTGTTCCTGAATCCTTCCGAGGCATCCTATTCACGTTTCGGCAGCAATATGGCACCTGACAGGGTCAACTGGTCAAGCGCCGGGAAATCGGAGCTTATGTATATTGAGAACTATCGAGGGAAGATCAGGGCAGAGCTGCGCTCCCCGGATGCTTCCGGAAATCCGTATCTTGTATATGCACTGCTGATACATGCAGGCCTTCTGGGAATCGAAAAGAAGCTTGAATTGCCGGAAGAGATGGATGAAAAAGGGCCGCTTCTTCCGGGATCACTGAAAGAAGCCAGGAGGATCTCTGCAGAAAGCAGTTTTGTACGGGACATCGTACCGGAAGGTATTCTTCGCAAATACACAACCTGAACAGGATTTTATTTGGTTGACAGGGGGAAACATATGCCCGGAAGTACAGACAGAATAAGCTCCATTTTGATCGTTTCAGGTTCGGAGCAGTTTACGGCTATATTTAAAAAAGTTCTGTCCAGAAAAGGGATCATGAGGTTAGACACCGCTAAAAGCGCTGCGTCTGCCAGACGCCGTGTGCTTGAGACACCCTATGATATAGTGGTGATAAACAGTCCGCTGCAGGAGGAATTCGGGCATGACCTGGCACGTGACGTTTCTGAAAAAGGAAATACTTCAGTGCTGATGGTGGTTCCTTCAGAGGTGTACGAGACCGTAATGGAGAATGTGACAGACTATGGGATACTGGTGATTTCAAAGCCTTTGTCAGGAAGCATGGCAGATAAGACAGTGCGATTCCTGATTGCAGGCCAGAAACGTTATCTAAGACTGGAAAAGAGAGTAAGAACGCTGGAAGAGAAGATGGAGGAATTGAGGATAGTGAGCAAAGCCAAACTGTTCCTGATAGAACAGAAACATATGACAGAAGAAGAGGCGCATCGCTATATAGGAAAACAGGCAATGGATCACGGAGTTTCCAGAAGACGGATCGCCGAACAGATACTGGAGTAAACACAGGGGTGGTGAACACAGGGGAGGGTTCTCTGTGCGCTAAGAAAGTGCACAGAGAACCCTCCCCTGTCTTACGGGTGAAAATAATACTTGAAAATACACGCCTTGCGTGATATACTCTTTGACATGAATACAAGAGAAGAACTTATTAATTTAAAAGAAAAAACGGGAATGAACTGGAAGAAGATGTCGGAGTATTACGGGATACCTTACAGGACCATACAGGACTGGCATATGGGGAAACGTAATATGCCGGAGTATCTGCTCAGGCTTATGATCTACAAAGCCGAGATTGAGATAATCTCCAAGAGACAGGATACACTTAAAACGGGAACTGAGGAGGAGATGCAATGATATCTGCTGAAGGGCAGAAGCCGTAAAATCTTTGCTCCTTAGATGATCGCGGGAGAATTGAAACATGTAATACTGACAGGGAGGTATAATGAAGATTCGAAAGACGACGGAGGAGGATTTTGTACGGGTAATGGAGATCTATGCGGCTGCGCGGGACTTCATGGCGAGGACGGGGAATCCAAACCAGTGGGGGCTGACACACTGGCCTCCTGAAGCATTGATCCATGATGACATCAAAGAGGGCAGCAGCTATGTGTGTGTAAATGATGACGGAAAAGTCGTTGCCGTATTTTACTACGTACAGGGGAAGGATATCGAACCTATATACCGCGATATTACTGAGGGCGCCTGGCTTAATGACAGTGCTTACGGAGTGATCCACAGGATCGCTTCAGACGGTACTGAAAAAGGAATTGGCAGGTTCTGCATAAACTGGGCGTCAAAGCAGTGCAGTCATCTTCGTATAGACACACATCCGGACAATAAGGTTATGCAGAATCTTCTGTCCGGTCTGGGTTTTGTGCGGTGCGGAATCGTACATGTTGAAGAGGATGATCATCCGAGATATGCCTACGAAAGGATACAGGTGTGAATTTAAACGAAGCATTAAAAGTTTATTTTGGTTATCCCTCTTTCAAGCCCGGACAGGAAGAGATAATGGATGCAATAATGTCCGGAAAAGATGTGCTGGCGATCATGCCGACAGGAGCCGGAAAGTCGATCTGCTATCAGGTCCCGGCCATGCTTCTGACCGGAATTACGATCGTAATATCTCCGCTGATCTCACTTATGCAGGACCAGGTAAAGGCGCTTAACGCTGCCGGGATACACGCGGGGTATATCAATTCGTCCCTTACGGATTCTCAGATATCAAAGGTATACAGAAGTGCACTGGAAGGAGCGTATAAGATCCTGTACGTGGCGCCTGAGCGGCTTGAGAGCTATGACTTTATTGACTTCGCCGGAAGGGTCCCCATATCGATGGTTACGGTGGATGAGGCTCACTGCATTTCCCAGTGGGGGCAGGATTTCAGGCCGAGCTATCTGAAGATCGTTGATTTTATTGACAGCCTGCCGCAGAGGCCGGTCGTGAGCGCATTCACTGCTACGGCTACAGAAGAAGTAAAAAACGACATCTCCTGTGTGCTTAAGCTCCGCTCCCCAAGGGTAGTTGTAACGGGGTTCGACCGTGAGAATCTGTATTTTGACGTCGAAGCGATCAAAAAGAAAGACGACTATGTGCTGGAATATATAAGGAAGCATCCGGATGACAGCGGAATCATTTACTGTGCAACGCGGAAGAATGTTGATGCACTGTACGACCTGCTAAGCAGCGCCGGGGTACCTGCAGCAAAGTATCATGCCGGAATGTCGAACGGAGACAGGAAAGAAAACCAGGATGATTTCATATATGACAGACTGCCGGTAATAGTTGCAACGAACGCATTTGGCATGGGCATTGACAAGTCGAATGTTCGTTTTGTCATCCATTATAATATGCCCCAGAGTATGGAGAATTATTATCAGGAAGCCGGGCGTGCGGGGAGAGACGGCGAGCCTGCACAGTGCATACTTCTGTTCTCACCGCAGGACATTATGATCAACAAATTCCTGCTGGATCATAAAGAATTCACTGATATGTCATATGAGGACATAGACCTGATAAGGCAGCGCGATGTAAGAAGGCTGCAGGTCATGGAAGGATATGCACGGACTTCCGACTGTCTTCGGAATTATATCCTGTCCTATTTTGGAGAAAAGAGGAACGCTCCATGCGAAAACTGCGGAAACTGCCACAGGGACTTTGTTGAGACTGACATGACAAGGGAGGCAAAGCAGGTCATCAACTGTGTATGGGAAGCCAAAGGAAGATATGGACTTAACATCATCCTCGGTACGCTTCTTGGCGCCAACAGGGCAAGACTGAAGGAACTCGGCACAGTGAATTATAAGACTTATGGCGTTCTCAAAGAAACATCCGAATCTATGCTCCGAATGCTTATCAGCCAGATGATAATGGATGGTTACCTGTACCAGACTATGGAAAAGTACAGCGTGGTACGTATAGGTAATATAGAAGCGCTTAAGAATCCGGATACCCATGTCATGGTCCGCGCTCACAAGGACAGAGAACCTGAACGAAGGGCGGCCGGACAGAGCAGAAGAAGCACCGACACGCTTACAAAAGCAGGGTATGAACTGTTTGACATCCTTCGAAAGCTCCGGCTTACTATAGCCAGGGATGAGGGACTGCCTCCCTATATAATCTTCAATGATAAAACGCTTGTTGATATGAGCGCCAAAGTACCGCAGACAAAGGCAGCCATGCTCAATGTGTCAGGCGTTGGCGAGGCAAAATTCGAGAAATACGGCAGCAGGTTCATTGAGGAAATAGCTGAATTTCTGAATGCTAATCCGGATTCTGTGACCAGCATTTCTGAAGCTCTGGAGACACCTGCACCGAAGGACAGGCCCGCCGGAAAACCTAAGAAGCAGAAAGCCCCATTCTGCCTCAATCTTGAAGATGGTGAAAGATTTGAATACAAAGACCTGTATCATATTTCTGAGATAAAGGACGAGCTGAACCGTATAACTACTGTGGATAATGTAAGGCATATATACGGAACGGATATATTCAGTCTTCTGACAGAACGCGGATATGTCGAGGAAAGGGTGATCAACGGCAGGCTTATGCAGGTTCATACTGAAAAGGGCATTTCAAAAGGGATTTCTGCTGTTGAAAAAACAAGCAGAACAGGCAACATATATACTATTCTGATGTATCCGCCGGCAATCCAGAAGGAAGTCGTAGAGTATTATACCGGAATAAGGGATATGGTTCTTTCAGAAGAGGACGAAGGACAGGAAGGTGCTGAAGGAACTGCTTTTGACAGGGCCGGGTATAATCTCAGTATGAACAGACCTGTCGGAGCCGGAGCATCATGGACTGAGGAAGAGGACAGGCAGCTGGAGGAAGAGTACAGATCCGGCATGAAAATATCAGAGATAGCAAAAGCTCACAGCCGTACGAGCGGAGCGATAAGAGCCAGGCTGAGCAGGAACGGGCTGAATTAACCATTCATAATGATCTGACAGTGCATATTGCAGAGAAGTTTTTCTCTGCATGTGTAAGATACCGGGAAACCGGCACACAGCCATGCACAAACCGGGCGCTTCAGGTTTGTAAAAGAATAGAAAGAGGAGGTGCTGCCTTGATATCTGTGCAGAACTTTACTAAAAGGTATGGCAATCACGATGCAGTGAAGAATATCTCATTTACGGCTAAGGATGGAGCAATTACCGGTTTCATCGGCCACAACGGAGCGGGCAAATCGACTACGATCAAAGCAATCACAGGCGTGATAAGCCCGACGGAAGGAAATATAACAATCAACGGGATCGACATCGTGAAGGATGCGCAGAAAGCGAAGTATCAGTTCGGCTATGTTTCGGACAGTCCGGACCATTTCTTACGGCTTACCGGTATAGAGTACCTTAACTTTATGGCGGATGTTTATGACGTGCCGCAAAAAGGAAGGAGCGGGTTTATTGAGACTTACGCGAAACGCTTTGGAATCTATGACGACCTGAACAACCGGATCCTTTCATATTCACATGGGATGCGTCAGAAGATAATGATCCTTGGGGCTCTTATCCATGATCCGTCGGTCTGGATCCTTGATGAACCGATGACCGGACTTGACCCGCAGGCGGCATTTGAACTTAAAAAGATGATGCGTGAGCACGCTGAAAAAGGCAAATCCGTCTTCTTTTCCACCCATGTACTGGAAGTGGCGGAGAAGCTGTGTGATGAGATATGCATCATCAAAAGCGGAGAGCTGTTGTATACAGGGACTCTGGAGAAACTGAAGGAGACGCACGTGTCACAGGCGTCACTTGAAAACATCTTCATGGAACTGACTGAAACGAAAGAATGAAGGAGGCAATGAAAAAGATATGGGTACAGGGTTTGATTATGGGCAGATCATATTTATCGCGATTGGTGTCTACTGTGCGATAAGAGGATTCATGATACTTGCCACAGGCAAGATCGGTGAAAAAGAGGAAGCGGCTATCAGTGCTTATTCACCTGAAGGCAGAAGAAGATACAAGCTTCTTTCGGCTGGCATAAATATAGTCGGAGGAGTGTTTATAGTTATTGTTGATGTGCTCAAAATGATGAATATGATAGACAGAAATATCTACAGGATCCTGCTTATTGCCGCTGTTATTGTGATGCTGGCAGTTTACTTTATAGTCCGTAATTCATGCAAGAACGTTAAATGAGAATATGATGAAAACGACATCTACAGGAAGCTTCTCAAAAGTCAGGAAGCTTATCACGGTATTAAAAAAATGTAATGGAAAAGCGGTCATCGGGGACAGTAATTCACTGATTTCGCCGTTTATGGCAAAGATTCTGGTCTACTGCGGCGTGGTCCTTCTGACAGGCGCTCTGCTGCTGGGGTCTTACTTTGTGCAGCCATATCTGGCACCTTTCATCAGCACTGAAAGCCTGGCACAGGTGCTTATGCTGCTTCTACTGATCCTGAGCTTTGTGCTTTCGATCAAAGATATTGTGACGGTTCTCTATACATCTGATGACCTGGAACTGCTCCTTCCGATGCCTTTCTCAGCCGGACAGATTGTTATTGCAAAAGTAGCAGTCGCATCTTCGTTTCCTGTGATCCTGAGCTTTATTCTTATGAATTCCATATGCCTTGGATATGGAATCAGGGCCAAAGAAGGAGCATCGTTCATAACAGGTACTGTACTTTCGGGCATTTTGATACCGGTCTCGGGGATATCGGCGGCGGTCCTGCTTGTAGTAGTGGTTTTCCGTGTGTTCGGTTTTATCAGGAATCGTGATATCACTGTTGCACTTGGGGGAATATTTACTTTTGCACTTTCGGCTGCCTACATTTTTGTAAGCAGCAGGTTTAATGGAGATGAAACCGGCGAGAAGGCAACAGCAGCATTTAATACATTCGCGGCAGTTTCGGGGGTATTCCCCAATATCTCCTACATGTCCAGTTTTATGTTTGAAGGCAGTATCCCGGGGCTGCTTATAAGCCTGGCGGTTCCGGCAATCCTGTTTTTTCTGGCAGTGACCGCAGTCAAAGCTTTTTATTTCAGCACCGCGCTTTCAATACAGAACACCGGTACCGGGAAGAAGGCAGTGACAAAATCACAGCTTCAAAGCGGGAAAAAGAGAAATGCCCTGAAAGCGCTGACTGTGTACGAAGCCAAAAGCTCACGGAGAAACCCTGCATATATGATATACGGTTTTGTCATGAGCTTTGCCTGGCCGGTGCTTTTCGCCATGCCGCTTTTATTCGGAAACGATAGTTTTTTTAAAGGAGCGTCTTTTCCGCTTGGCCCCATACCGACGCTGCTTGCCTTTCTGTCATTTGCAATGACAGCATCCTGCTTTTCGTGCGGTTTCAATATTCTGCCGGGAACAGCATTTTCGCGCGAGGGCAGCGGCTTTGAGGCTATACGGGCTTTGCCTGTAGATCTGCGTGATTATTACAGGAGCAAACGAAATTCTTCCATGCTGATCTGTTCACTTGGAAGTGTGCTGTACGTGATCATTATCGGGATCGTCAGTATTGTGATGGGGTTCATTTCCGTCGGAAACGGGTGGATGATCATTCCGGGCGCAGGTGTCAGTTTCCTTCTTAACCTTGTGTTTGTTAACCTGATGCTGCTTGGAGATTCAAAGAAACCGCGCCTTAACTGGGACAGCGAAACCGAATTTTCCAGGAAGCTCGGTGTTGTCAACCTGATCATCATTGGGCTCGGTGTGATCATGCTTATAGTATTCATGATTTCTGTGGCGATCATGCCGAAGCTGGACGGAACAGAAACAACTAAAATAATCAGCATCGTATGTGCTGCTGTGGCACTGCTGATATGTGTCCTGGCAGCGGTGATAAATAATATTTCCTGCAGGAAAGCGGCAGAGAACCTTGCAAAGATTGAATAAATGTTATTAATATGCCAGCCGCAGGCAGCCGGGGTCTGAGCTATCCATTCGGAATCTTGCACTTACGGCTGTGAATAACCAGATCTCATTTTTACTGTTCACGGCCTAACCGCAAGCGGTTGGGCCTGAGCCCTCCATTCGGAATCTCGCCCTTGCGGGCTTCACCGCCGCTTTGCGGCTGGATTCCTCATGAAGGGCTCAGACCCTGTAAGGAAATTTACTCTGTCCTGCTCTGCTCATGCAAGCATGGCAGAGCAGGGCAGAGTAAATTTCCTTACGGCCGTTAACAGTAACATCTCATTGGAATCATTTCTTACTGACAAAAAAATCCTTGACTAATATCACGCAGAGTGGTATCATATTCTTCGCTGAATCTGTATAGAGATGATTCAGGTGATCCGGGGTATGGCGTAGCTTGGTAGCGCGCTCGGCTGGGGGCCGAGAGGTCGCAGGTTCAAATCCTGTTGCCCCGACTTTTTTGAGATATGAGGGAGTAGCCGGACATCCTTTAGCGGGTGGGTTTGAGACCGTCAGTACGATGAGGGTTCATCCGTATCAAATGAAATGGCAAGACTCATACTGTGACTTAGTCATGGTATGGGTCTTTTTGTTTTATCCTGCAGGAAAGAGACTCATCCACATTCATTCTATTTGGGATCTTGAGCCTGCGGATTTCATCGCTGCTCCGCGGCTGAATTCCTCATGAAGGCTTCAGGCATCGGCTTGAATTATTGAATGTTTATACGGGAGGTGGTATAATTGTTTTCAAAGAAAAAAAACGGAGCTGAAAAACTTGAAGAACGGATGCAGGCGCTTTCAGAGGAGGCCGGAAAGATCCTTAACAGCATTCAGAAAATGACGTCAAAGGATTTAGAGGCGGAGCTTCCAATTCTGGAGCTGCGGATGAAAAGGATCCTCAGTGCTTATGAAGCCTGTGCCGGTGAGCTTAAAATGCTTTTGAAATCTTCAGAGAAGGATACTGAAGAGGCAGGACTGTTCCTGCAGCAGCTGCAGGAAATGGCGGAGCTTGAGATGAGCTGGATAAAGGATACGCTTCTGCATCTCAATGAGAGCAGTAAAAGCCTTGATGCTTCAGGCAGCATTGCAAAAAGCAGCCTGGAGTCGAGACTCAGGAGAGGTCTTGAACAGTCAAAGTCCTGAATTGCTTCCCTGCTGCCTCTCCTGTGACATCTCAGCAGCGCATACAGAAGGCAATCGGTTTGTGTATGCATTTCTGTCACCATTATGGTATTGATTCGTGAAGTGCCGGCCCGGGGTTCAAAACCTGTGCCTGCTGAGACGTGTATGAATTATTCATTTGAGAGGAGGAGACATGAAAAAGAAAAGAGGGTTTTTTATCACGGCGCTTGTCCTGTTTATCGCAGCGGGGGCGGGCTTCGCTGTGCTCATTCTTGAGAAGGACAACTTTGTAATATACTACGGGCTGAACGCATATCGGGCGTTAAGATCTGTATCTGCCGCTGCCGTTATCGCCCTTGGACTTTTGACTCTGACTGCGTATCTGTTTACTAACAGGAAGACGGACAGCAGCGAAGAAACACAGCCCGGAAAAGCACCGACACTCTCCGTGAAAGAAAAACTTGACAACTCATCTCTCAGAAAGCTGCTCCTGCAGGCTTCGAAGGGAAAGTGGGCAGGCCTTTCTGAAGAGCTTGGCGTCATGATATCACAGCTTCAGCAGATGGATACCTATCAGGAACGCCTGCATACACTGCTGCAGGACAATGATATCAAGGCACTTTCCGATACGGAGGAGGTTCTGGAACAGGCAGAGCAGTCGCTGTGCCAGAATGTACGGAAGTTTATCAACTACATGAATGTGTTTGATGAGAAGGATGCGGAGGTTATCAGGACATCAGCTGCCAAAACGATAGAGAAGAATAATGAGCAGCTGTCCCAGGTGAGGGATTTTGTTGTGGCTGTTACGGACTTTGTCAATCAGCAGGGATCGACCCGTCAGGATCCGGATCTTCTGAACACCTATAAAAACATGATTCTCGATTCACTGAAGGAGGAATTGTGATGAAAAAGAGATTTTTTGCTGCTGCATTAGCCGCCGTGCTGGCCTTTTCGCTGGCGGGCTGCGGTGGTTCCGAGGTGAGGACGGAGGGAGAAAAGAAGATGTCCTATGATGACGCATCTTCTGAACTGTCCTCACTTATGAAGAAGATCAACGTTAAGACTATACAGAATCCGACTTTGGACATTTACATGTCTGAAACTTCAAAGGCGGATGCCCTGGACGATATAAGCACGTTCCCGGTCACGGTCCGCGGGAACGGGGACATAGATATTGAGGTTGCCGCGGCGACGGAGATGAGCGCGGATGCCCCTGACGACTGGATGAATGCGGTGGCAAAGGACTTTAACCGGGAAGGCTTTAAGATCAACGGGCGCACGGTTTCAGTATCGGTGAGGAAGATCACCTCTGGTGAAGCAGTTACGTATATGATCGACGGAGGCTATGAACCGCAGGTATTTGCTCCGAGCAATTATGCCTGGGGTGACATGCTTAAGGCAAGCGGCATTGATATAATAAAGATCGCTGACAGGATAGCCGGGAACACTGCAGGCATTCTGATCCAGAAGGATGTGTATGACAAGTTTATTGAGAAATATAAAGAGGCGACTGTAGGAAATGTACTTGATGCTACTATAAACGGGGATCTTGTTTTTGCTTATACGAACCCTTATACTTCAAGTACAGGTCTTAATATACTTACGGCGATGCTGAAGTCCTTTGACGAGGATGACCCGCTCTCGGACAATGCGGCTCAGAAGCTGATCGAGTATCAGAGGTCTTCACCGCCCGTCGCTTATACAACGGCAGTACTTCGACAGAGCGCTGCCAAGGGCGTGATCAATGCAATGGTGATGGAAGAACAGGCTTATGTAAATACTCCTGAGCTGAAGAGCTTCCAGTATATACCCGCAGGTATACGCCATGATCACCCGGTATATACTTTCGAATGGGCATCTAAGGAGGAGCAGGAGGCTGCGAAGCTTTTTACGGAGTACTGCCAGAATGAGGAAAACCAGGCACTTGCTACAGAAAAAGGCTTCAACCGCCATGATGATTATGAAGGGCAGGACCCGGGCATGACGGGCACGGATTTCCTGAACGCACAGAAGATCTGGAAACAGAACAAAAACGGCGGGAAGCCGATCGTTGCAGTTTTCGTCTCGGATATTTCCGGTTCAATGGACGGAGAGCCTTTGAATGCACTCAAACGTTCACTGATTAACGGTTCGGAATATATCGGATCCGAGAATTATATCGGACTTGTCAGCTATTCAAGCAGCGTTACCGTAAATCTTCCTATTAAGGAGTTCGATGCTACCCAGAGAGCGTATTTTTCAGGAGAAGTGAAGTCGCTTTCTGCAGGAGGAACCACCGCAACTTATGATGCGGTGCTTGTTGCTCTGGATATGCTGAAAAACAAAGCTGCAGAGGTTCCGGACGCAAAGCTGATGCTTTTTGTCCTGACAGACGGTGAACAGAACGAAGGGTATTCCCTGGAGAGGATCACCGGTATTGTCGGGGGTCTCGAGGTGCCGGTGTACACTATCGCGTATAATTACAGCGACAACGGGGAACTTGAAACTCTGTCCGGTATAAATGAAGCGGCCTGCATCAAGGCAGAAAGCTCTGATATAGCTAACCAACTGAGAAATCTGTTCAATGTGCAGATATAATGCTTCTGAAACGTGTAAAGAGTGAGCCTCAAAACCTGCTGAAACTTGTCCCGGTGGGAGATGATCCTCCCTCCGGGTTCAGGAAAGGAAAACCGAATGGTCAGTATTGTAACTCCGGTCTACAATGCGGAAAAGTATATAAAAGAAACGATCAAGAGTGTAATCGAGCAGTCCTATACGGACTGGGAACTCCTGCTGGTGGATGACTGCTCGACAGACCGCTCATGCGAGATCATCCGGCAGTACGGTGATCCCAGGATCAGGCTGATAAAGCAGGAAGAAAACGGCGGAGCAGCCCGGGCGAGAAACCGTGGTATCGATGAGGCAAAGGGAAGGTACATTGCTTTTCTGGATGCGGATGATATCTGGTACGCTGATAAACTTGAATGCCAGATGCAGTTTATTAAAAGACAGGATGCCGGTTTCGTATTCACCTCCTATTATTTTGGGGATGAGAATGCAGAGCGCACCGGGAAAATGGTGAGGGTACCCAAAAAGCTGGTTTACAGTGAGGCATTGTCACGTACCGTGATCTTCACTTCTACGGTGCTTATCGATACGATGAAGATCGGAAAACCTCACATGCCTGAGATCAGTTCAGAGGATACGGCGACCTGGTGGGATATTCTGAGAAGCGGAGTGACTGCCTATGGCCTGGACCAGCCACTGGTTATATACCGGAGGCCGGCTTCATCTTTGTCTTCAGATAAAAAGGCTGCGGTAGGGCGGATATGGAACCTTTATAAAAGGGAAGGGCTGTCCTTTCCGCATGCTGCGTCCTGCCTGGTACGGTGGGCGTTCAGGGCAACAGTCCGAAGGTTTGTGGACGATGCTCTGAGAGCTCATTTCGAAGCTATCAAGCGATTTACCGTACTTCAGCTTAGCATTGCCGGGCTGGTGCTTCAGACAGCTATCTATGCGGCCTTCTGGTTCCGGTATCTTTATCCGGAACTAAGCAAAGTCCGGTATTCCCGTGAGGGCTACAATCTTGGCCGGGGCCTTGTCCTTTATTTCAGGGGACATCTTCTGATACTGCTTATTTATTTTGTGATGCTTGTTTTCTTTTCGCAGACTACGGGAGGAATGAAAACAGGTTATCTGAAACCGAAAAATGTGTTCGGCTCTGAAGTGACTGCACTTTTGATGACTAACATTCTTACGTATTTTGAACTCAGCCTGATGAAGAACTGGCTTCTGGAGCCTCGTTATCTGGTGCTTGTTTTTCTGTGTCAGGTGGCCCTTGCGTACATATGGTCTTTTGCGGGAAGCGCGATTTATCGAAAGGTATTTCCGCCTCGTGAAACACTTGTTCTCAATTATTCGGACTATAATATTGCGGAGAAATTCAGCACACGGAGCGACCGGTTCGAGATTGTAAAGGTGATGAACAGGCCGGGGCTTGAAAAGGCAGAGCAGGAATGCAAGCGGTGGTACGGCTGTGTCGTTGTCTGCGGAGGCACCGAAGTGGAAAGGCGGATTCTGCTGGAATTCTGCTATAAAGAGTTTATCCGCGTATATCTTGTGCCTGAGATAGAAGATATCCTTATACAGGGTTCAGAACAGATGGACCTGTTCGATACGCCTATCTTTGAACTGAAAGAGTATACCATCAGGTGGGAGCTCCGCCTGGTAAAACGGATGATAGATATTCTGGTCGGGATAATATGCCTGCCGTTCGGGCTTTATGGAAGAAAGCATCCGGTGGTCTGTATCGGTAAGGACAAGAAGGAGTTTGTCAGGTACGGCAGGGGATTTTATAATCTGTTAAACGGTACGATGTCGCTTATCGGCCCGGAGGCGCTTGAGGCAGAGACAGCACGGGAGCAGATGAAGAAAGATGAAAGGGCTATATACAGATATCGTATAAAGCCGGGCATTACCGGCTATGCAAAGCTTTACCGGACCAGAAACACGACACGCGAGGAGCAGCTGAAAATGGATTTATATTATATCCAGCATTACAGTCTTCTGTTCGACTTTAAGCTGATGCTGCTCGCACTGCAGAGCAAGGCGCAGTAGACATAGGGGACGCTGGCCTCGGTTTTTTTCAGATGATAACTCAGGATTTGTGGAGGTGGGGCTTCTTTTACTTTTAGAAATCCGGAAGAGTGACACCGCATACTTTTAGTGGCGAGTCGGACGCCGTAGGGGGAGGACTGACCATATGTACGGAACCGCGGCCTCTGGCAGAGAAAATGCTGCGTCGCCTATTAGCCCTTCCTTCGGCAAACTCGCAAAAACCGCTCAGACAGTGCCGAAGGAAAGGCAGCTATACTCGCATTTTCTGTGCCAGAGGCCGAACGGTTCCGTACATATGGTCAGTCCTCCCCCTACGGCTGTTTATGGCAGTGTGAAGTTATGATATCAGGCGATACGCGGTGGCTTTTTACTTATCTTGCTGTGGACGATAAGTTTATTTTGCCCACTAAGGAACTGTCCCTTGTCTTAAAAAAATGTGAATTTCTGAAAATAATTGTTGACAAAGACCGTGATTATGCGTATACTGTTCTTTGCGTTGAGAAATGATGTGCGCGGGTGTAGTTCAATGGTAGAACACCAGCCTTCCAAGCTGGACACGTGGGTTCGATTCCCATCACCCGCTTGTGCGATAGTGGCGTAGTTGGTAACGCGCGACCTTGCCAAGGTCGAGACCGCGGGTTCGAGCCCCGTCTATCGCTCTTTCAGAAAACCGAAAGCTCTTTGGATTGAGCTTTCGGTTTTTTTGTCTGCCATGACGGCAGTGGAGGTTCACTATTAACATGTTTCATAATGATTACTATTAATTGACTCAGCCGCAAGTGGCTGTGAATAGTGACTCAAAAAGTGCGTTTTACAGGCATTGACGTTTTTTTTATGGCGTGCTACAATAACCGCGCAGCCAGGCCAGGTGATCGCGGCTGGACAGACGAAAGGGTTCAGACGAGGAAAGTCCGGGCTTCACAGGGCAGGATGCCGGATAACGTCCGGTGGAGGCAACTCCCAGACCAGTGCAACAGAAATAAACCGCCGCTGTTTACGCGGTAAGGGTGGAAAGGCAGTGTAAGAGACTACCGCCGGCCTGGTAACAGGGCGGGCACATGTAAACTCCATTCGAAGCAAGACCAAAAAGAAAGCCATACGGCGGCCCGTCGTGCTTTCAGGTAGGTCGCTTGAGCCTTCCGGCAACGGAAGGCCTAGATAGATGATCACCCAACGACATAACCCGGCTTATCGGCCTGACTGCAAGAAGGGTTTTTAGAATATCCCCCGCTGCTGTATCTCTGCAGCGGGGGATATTTCTCCGAAAGGTGTGGGGGGAAAACGCTCTCTGAGTTGCGAAGGGAGGCGTTGGGAGAGTGCATGGGTTAGACGGTATCTTTTTATTTATTTCTGTGCCCGCGGTACTTTTCTTCGCAGTATTTGCACCTGTAGATCTCTTTGTCGGGATCTGACAGTATAAATACCTGATCGAGTCCCTGCTCTATGGAGGTTATGCAGCGTGGGTTTTTGCACTTTATTATATTAACTATCTGTTTTGGGAGCTTCAGCTCTCTTTTTTCTACTATCTGTTCATCTTTGATTATGTTCACGGTGATGTTGTGGTCGATAAAACCGACAATGTCGAGGTCGAGGGAATCAACCGGGCATTCTACCTTGATAATATCCTTCTTGCCCATCTTGTTGCTGCGGGCATTTTTGATGATCGCAACCTGGTAGTCGGCTTTGTCAAGCTTGAGGTCATGGTAGATGGTCATAGCCTTTCCGGCTTTGATGTGATCAAGGACATAGCCCTCATGAAGTGCACCAACGTTCAGCATAAAGATCACGGCTCCTTTCCGGTTTTATCAGACATTGATTTCAAGCAGTGTGAGGATGAGCGCCATACGGACATATACTCCGTACTGCGCCTGACGGAAGTATGCAGCCCTCGGATCCTTGTCCACTTCGACGGAAATCTCATTCACTCTTGGAAGCGGGTGAAGTACAAGCATTTCCTTCTTTGCAAGAAGCATTTTCGTTTCGTCCAGAATATAGAAATCCTTCATCCTTACATAATCTTCTTCGTTGAAGAAGCGCTCTCTCTGAACCCTTGTCATGTACAGGATGTCGAGGGCAGGGATAGCATCTTCAAGACGTTCTACTTCAGTATAATCAATGTGTTTTTTATCAAGAACATCCTCACGGATGTAGCTGGGGATCCGAAGCTCTTCAGGCGAGATGAGGACAAACCTGACGCCTTCGTATCTCGCGAGCGCCTCTATCAGGGAATGAACGGTACGGCCGAACTTCAGATCACCGCAAAGCCCGATGGTAAGTCCTTTGAACTCGCCCCGAAGAGACCTTATTGTGAGAAGGTCGGTGAGTGTCTGTGTAGGATGCTGGTGGCCGCCGTCACCGGCGTTGATGACCGGGATGGAAGAGGCCATTGAAGCCACAAGCGCGGCGCCCTCTTTTGGATGGCGCATGGCGCAGATATCGGCATAGCAGGAAACAACACGGATAGTGTCGGCGACACTTTCTCCCTTGGCGGCCGAACTGGAGTCTGCTGTAGAGAATCCAAGTACCTTGCCTCCAAGGTTCATCATAGCTGCCTCAAAACTCAGTCGTGTACGGGTGCTTGGCTCATAGAACAGTGTGGCAAGCCTCTTATCATCACAGACATGGGCATACCTGGAACGATTCTGTTCAATATCCTGAGCGAGGTCAAGAAGTCTGTCAAGCTCCTCCACCGAAAAGTCCATAGGACTCATCAAATGTCTCATGTTTTATCCTCCATGAAATTCAAAACCGGGGACCATTACCCCAAACATCCGTACTATAATAAAACAATATAACTCCTTTTTCAAGATGAACTCTTCGAATCCTTGAAAAATATATACGATTAAATTATAATGGATTAAATACCTGCGCTCTTCTTAAGAGCAGCTGCGATTATTTTAAAAAATGGAGATTTTATGAATTACAGAGAAAGCCGTTCTTTTATAAGTGATGCATCAAAATATGGAAGTGTCCTTTCGCTTGACGCAATGACAAAGCTTATGGAGCGGCTTGATAATGTGCAGGACAGTTATCCGGTGATCCATGTAGCGGGGACAAATGGCAAAGGCTCTGTATCCGCATTCCTTTATTCTGTCCTTCAGGAGGCAGGATACAGGGTCGGACGGTATAATTCACCGGCTCTTTTCTGCTACAGGGAAAGGTGGAGCGTATCCGGGGAGATGATCACCCGGGATGAATTCGCATCCTGCACAGACCTGGCAGCGAAGGCAGCCGCCGATATGGTGAGTGAAGGCCTGCCGCATCCGACTGTGTTTGAGATTGAAACGGCAGTTGCTTTTGTGTGGTTTGCCAGAAAAAACGTTGACATTGCCATTATCGAGGTGGGAATGGGCGGTGACAGGGACGCTACAAATGTCATAAGTAAGCCGCTCCTTTCGGTAATAACATCCATTGGGATGGATCATTGTGAGTATCTTGGGAAGACTGTATCGGAGATAGCCGCCAGGAAGGCAGGGATCATCAAAAAAGACTGTCCTGTAGTAAGCGCCCTGCAGGAGAATGCCGCATCTGAAGTTATTGAACGTTTTTGCGATGAAGCGGGCGTCCCTTTAATCACGGCAGATCCCAAGGAAGCGGAGATACTGGAGGAAGGATATCTCTTTCAGCGTTTCCGACTGGACAATAAGGAGTACAGGATCGGTCTTTCGGGAGTCCACCAGATACAGAACGCTGTTCTTGCAGTAAGGGCGGCAGAAATACTGCGCGGGCGGGAATTCATGATCAGCGAAGAAGCTCTTAAAAGAGGCCTTGAAAAGACCAGGTGGAACGGAAGATTTGAGACGATCATGAGTGAGCCGCTGTTCATAATAGACGGTGCCCATAATCCGCCGGCTGCGCACGCACTGGCAGAATCGCTTGTAAAGTATTTTCCGGAAAAGGCCGGACACTTTATTTTTATAATAGGAATGTTCAGGGACAAGGATTACCATGAGGTGTTAAGGCTGACATGTCATCTGGCAGACAGGATATATACGATAGAAACCCCGGGGAACAGGAGAGCCTGCCCGGCGGAGAAGCTGTGTGAAGCCGCTGCCTTATATGTCCACGGCGGAAGTGTGGAGGCTATGAAAAGCATCGAGGATGCGGTACGCTCCTCCCTTAAGACGGCATCGCCTGATGATGTTATAGTCTGCTTTGGCTCTCTGTCATTTCTTGCTTCTGTTAAGAGAATCATAGAAACGGAGCATTATTAATGGAAGTAAATAAGACTGATTTTATAGCGAAAGTAAAAGATGCGGATCCCGGGATGGAAGCCAAAGACGTGGATCCCGGGATGAAAGCCAAAGAAACGGATCCAGAGAAGGATGTCAAAGACGCGGATCCAGAGATGGAAGTCAAAGAAACTGACCTTAAGGAGTGCAGGACCCATATAGATGAGATAGATGATCAGATTATAAAGCTGTTTGAAGAAAGAATGGCAGTCTCCGAGGAGGTTGCCATGTACAAGATCAGAACAGGCATGCAGGTACTGGATCCGGTTCGTGAGAGGGAAAAGATCCAGAGCCTCAGAAAGAAAGCCCATGGTGATTTTAACGCGAACGGCGCAGAGCTGCTTTTCAGGCAGATCATGGCGGTAAGCCGCAAAAGACAGTATCAGCTTCTGACAGAGCGTGGACGGGATGACATGCCTTATGAAGGTGAATTTACGGAAAAGCTACGGGTAAGCGGCAGCACTGTGGTGTTTCAGGGTGTTGAAGGAGCCTACAGCTTCGCCGCTATGAAAAAGTATTTTGGAGATGATATCAGCAGTTTCCATGCGGCGACCTGGCGGGAGGCGATGGAAGCTGTGAGATGCGGCAAGGCAGTTTACGCTGTCCTTCCTATAGAGAATTCTACCGCAGGCATCGTTTCGGACATCTATGATCTGATGATGGAGTACGGGCTTTACATTGTGGGCGGGCAGATCATCCGTGTGGAGCATGTCCTGCTCGGGCTCCCCGGCGCGAAGCTTGAAGACATAAAAAAGGTGTGTTCACATCCGCAGGGACTTATGCAGTGTAAAGCTTTTCTTGAGAAGCATCCTGACTGGGAACAGATAACCGAGAAGAATACTGCCGGTGCCGCAAAAGCAGTAAGCAGAGATGCGGATATAAGAAAGGCAGCCATTGCAAGCCGTGAAGCAGGAAAGGTGTATGGATTAAGTGTTCTGGCGGAGAATATCTGTGAGAACAGGAAGAATGAGACCCGATTTATCATAGTAAGCCGTAATCCGGTGTACGAAAGCTGCTCTGACACGGTCAGCATCTGCTTTGAGCTGCCTCATGAGAGCGGCTCGCTGTATAACATGCTTTCACACATAATATTCAACGGACTCAATATGACGCGCATTGAATCACGCCCGATACCCGGCAGGAACTGGGAATACAGGTTCTTTGTGGACTTTGAGGGAAATCTGAGGGACAGCGCGGTCAAAAACGCACTTAAGGGGATAGCCTCCGAAGCACTCAGAATGCGCGTGCTCGGAAATTATGTAGAATATTCGTAACTGTTCAGAACAGCCTGAAGCACTTGCTGCTGAAGGCGTACGAAAACGCAGATGCAGCGGGCAGCGGGCGATTTTGCATGCGGAGCATCGCCTGCTGCGTATCTGTTCAGGACGGGTTCTGAACAGACACGAATATTCGTAACAAGATGGATGAATTGCAGCTTACTTGAACCGGTGAATTAGCGCCTGGTACTATCTAAGAGAAACAGGGAGGAGAAAATGGCAGTTAACACTTTTGCAGCAATTGATGTCGGGGCCTATGAGATAAGCATGAAGGTCTTTGAACTTTCAAAAAAGACAGGCTTCAGGGAACTGACGGATATACGTTACAGGCTTGAACTGGGAGAGGATGCCTATACTGTCCGCAAGATCAGCCCCGAGATGGTGGATTATCTGTGTGAGATCCTGATCGACTTTAAGCGTGTAATGGCAGAGTTCGGGGTAACCGAATACCGGGCATGCGCTACAAGTGCCTTCAGGGAGCTGCTGAATCCGGTAATAGTGATTGAACAGATCTTCCAGCGTACAGGGCTGAGGGTCGAGGTGCTGAGCAATTCGGAGCAGCACTTCCTGGGCTACAAATCGATAGCCGCCATAGAGGCAGGCTTTAAAAAGATGATCCAGAAAGGTACCGCAATTCTGGATGTCGGCGGCGGAAGCCTGCAGGTTTCCCTTTTTGACAACGATACTCTGGTTACGACCCAGAGCCTCAAGATGGGAAGCATGCGCATCAGGGAGCGGCTTAAGGATCTTGAAAAAACGACCATCCACTATGACCAGCTTATAGAGGAGTTCATCAGGAATGACCTGACCTGCTTCCAGAGACTGTACCTTAAGGACAGGGATATCAAAAATGTAATCCTGATGGGGGATTTCCTGACAGATACGATATATCATGAGGACCTTAAGGATAATACGATAACCCGGGCGGAGTTTGACAGACGATATGGTGATGTTGTCAACAAGCCGGTTCAGGAGCTGTCCGAGACGCTTGGGATCGATCCGGAGTATGCATCGCTTGTGACCCCGACAATGGTCATATGCCGCTGCTTCCTGGACATATTCGGTGCCGAGCAGCTGTGGGCGCCGGGCGTTTCGCTCCTTGATGGAATTGCCTATGATTATGCCGAACGTCATAAATACATCAAGAGCGCCCATAATTTTGAGAATGATATTCTTGTAGCCGCACGCAATATCGCAAAGCGTTATTCCTCCGGGAAAGCGCATATACAGGGGACTACCGATATTGCGCTTGCGATCTTTGACAGCACAAAAAAGATACATGGCATGGGCAAACGGGAACGCCTGCTGCTCCAGCTGGCAGTACAGCTGCATGACTGTGGCAAGTACATCAGCATGGGCGCCGTTTCGGAATGCTCCTACCGTATCATTATGGAGACGGAGATCATCGGACTGTCCACAGAGGAGAGGCATATAATTGCCAGCGCTGTGCGCTACAATAATGCGGACTTCCGTTACAGCTCACAATATGAGCAGGAGACAGCCCTCGACCGTGAAAAATACCTGCTGGTAGCAAAGCTGACGGCAATCCTCCGTATAGCAAATGCCATGGACCGCAGCCATTATCAGAAGGTAGAGAGCATCCGCACGACGCTGAAGGACCGCAAGCTCACACTGCTTGTGGATTCATCCAGGGATATGTCTCTGGAGCTTGGGCTTCTGAAGGATAAGGTTGAATTCTTTGAAGAAGTGTTCGGGATCAGACTTGAGCTCAGGAGGAAGAAGAAAGTATAAATGCGGCTGTCAATAACATATAGAAGAATTGTCCGCATAAGGATTGTCCATAACAGATAGAAGAATTGTCCGCATAAGGATTATCCATATGTTCAGAACAGGTTTTGAATAGCCACGCAGGCTGGCATCTGTATGTCGGATATAAACGGCTAAAACATGCGTTTATAGATGAGACGTGCAAGGGGAATCTGACCTTTTCAGAAAAGGCCTGAACATATATGATGGATTTGTCGGGAGGAAATATAATGGATTTAAAAAACTTTGAGAAACCGGAATATTTTGTAAACAGAGAGCTCAGCTGGCTTAAATTTGACGAGAGGGTACTGTCTGAGGCGCGCGATAAAAGCCTGCCGCTTTTTGAAAGACTGAAATTCCTCAGCATCACATCATCAAACCTGGATGAATTCTATATGGTCCGTGTGGCTTCGCTGAAGGATCAGGTCCACGCCGGTTACACCAAAACGGATCTTGCGGGACTTACACCTAAGGAACAGCTGAAGGAGATCAGCGCGCAGACTCATGAGATAGTGCAGCAGCAGTATTCGACGCTTAACAGGAGCCTTCTTCCTGCTCTTGAAAAAGCCGGCTTTCATCTTGTGACCGATGTAGCTGATCTTACAAAGGAGCAGGCTGAATTTGTGGACCGCTATTTTGAGGACAATGTCTATCCGGTGCTCACACCGATGGCGATGGATTCGTCCCGTCCGTTCCCGCTTGTAAGGAACAAGACCCTTAACATTGGCGCGCTGATATCCAGAAAAGACAAGAAAAAAGGAAAAGAGAACCTTGTTTTTGCCACGGTACAGGTGCCCTCTGTCCTGCCGAGAGTGGTGATAATACCATCCAAAAAGAGCGAAGAAACCACCGTCATACTGCTGGAGGAGATTATCCGCCGTAATATTAAGAGCCTGTTCCTGTCGAATGATGTGGTGTGCGCTCATCCTTACAGGATAATGAGAAACGCTGACCTCACCATCGATGAAGATGAGGCGGAGGATCTGCTGGTAGAGATCAAGAAGCAGCTCAAAAAGCGCCAGTGGGGAGAAGTCATCCGCCTTGAGATAGAGGAGAAGATGGATCCGAGGCTTCTGAAGGTGCTTGAGCAGGAATTCGCGATCAAGGAAGAGGATCTTTTCAGGATAAACGGACCGCTGGACCTTACCATGCTGATGAAGGTGTACGGGCAGGAAGGATACGACCAGTATAAGGCGCCGAAGCATGTACCGGCACCGGTGGTGGAATTCATGGATGAGCATGTCAACATTTTTGATGTGATCCGCAATAAGGATGTTTTCCTTCACCATCCATACATGAGCTTTGATCCGGTGGTGAATTTTATCCGCCAGGCTTCAAAGGATCCGGATGTCCTTGCCATAAAGCAGACGCTTTACCGTGTAAGCGGGAATTCCCCGATAATATCAGCGCTTGCGAACGCGGCAGAGAACGGAAAGCAGGTTTCGGTACTTGTAGAGCTTAAGGCACGTTTTGATGAGGAAAACAATATTGTGTGGGCCCAGAAGCTTGAAAAAGCAGGCTGCCATGTAATTTACGGCCTGGTAGGCCTTAAGACTCACAGCAAGATCACCCTTGTAGTGCGCCGTGAGGAGACAGGCATACGCCGTTATGTCCATCTTGCGACGGGTAATTACAATGACTCTACTGCAAAGCTTTATACGGACTGCGGTATCTTTACCTGCGATGAACGGTTCGGCGAGGATGCAACGGCAGTTTTCAATATGCTTTCCGGATATTCCGAGCCGAAGCACTGGAACAAGCTGATCGTTGCGCCTATCTGGATGAAGGACCGTTTCCTGAAGCTGATAGAGCGTGAGGCCGATTATGCGTCGAAGGGGATACCGGCGGAGATCACCGCAAAGATGAATTCACTGTGCGATCCGGTTATCATGTCAGCGCTTTACTATGCCTCTTCATGCGGAGTTAAGATCAACCTGCTGGTACGCGGGATATGCTGCCTTAAGGTCGGCATACCGGGCGTCAGTGAAAACATACATGTGAGGTCGATCGTGGGTGATTTCCTGGAGCACAGCCGTATATTCTGCTTTGTCAACGGCGGAAGCCCTGAAATATACATGGGAAGCGCCGACTGGATGCCACGTAATCTTGACAGACGTGTTGAGATCGTTTTTCCGGTCGAGGATGAGGATATCAAAGCCGAACTCCTGCATATTCTCGATGTTGAGTTTAAGGATAATGTAAAAGCTCACATTCTTGGAGCGGACGGCAAGTATGTGAAACAGGACAAGAGAGGGAAAGTTCTGGTGAATTCCCAGATGGAATTCTGCAGGGAAGCCGATGAAAAAGTTGAGAAGAAGAAACGCCAGGCTGACAGCAGACGGACATTCGTTCCGGCAGAGCCTGTTCAGGAGGATTGATTATGAAAGATGAAATACCCTCCGACAGCACGAGGGAAGCAGTTGACACACCTGATACCGCCTCCACGGAAAAGACGGGGAAGACCGCAGAAAATGCATCTTCCAAAGCCTGGGCGGATCTGATGAGAGATGTGAATAAAGCAAGAGGCAGTGATGCTTCCGCTGCCTCAGCCGGGGCGGCGTCTGAGAGCAATTTAAAAACATCACAGACAGAAAGGCCTGAAAGCGCTGCAAGGCAGGCAAGGACTTCAAGCCAGGAGAGTGGCCCGGGAGCTGAGAGGAATGCGAGTCCGGAAAGCGCCTCCGGAACCTCAAAAGCTGCGAGGCAAAAGACTGCATCCGGAGCTGAGAGGAATTCGAGGGTGAATAGTGCGTCCGGAACTTCAAGGGCTGCCAGGCCGAAGACTGCATCCGGAACTGTAAAGACTGAGAGACCTGAAGCTGCATCCAGGACTTCAAAGCAGGCAAGGCCGGAGACAGCCGCGAGGTCAGCAAAATCTGCGAAGCCTGTAAAATCCGCGAGGCCTGAGTCAATGAGAACGGGAGATCCGGCACGCAAACGGACAAACGGCAGCAGCCCACAGAGCCGTAAAAGAAAAGCTGCGCTTGCGAGAAGGCGGAAAAAAAGGCGGCTTCTGATTGCGGCCTCTGCTGCAGTACTTGTACTATTGATAGTCATATGTATATTTGTTGTCCGCGGGTGCAAGTCACGGAAAAACGGGAGCAGCACATCTACCGAACCCGTAACCGGAGAGGCCGTTCAGGGAAGCTTTGCAATAACAGGCGGAGATGAGGTGGAAGAAGCTTCTGCTGCAGAGGCAACACCGACACCTGTACCGGATCCCTATGCTGATAAGCCCGATATTGATATCAACAGCTGGGAATACATTCTTGCCAACGCGACGCACTCAATTGAGGAATACAGGCCTGAGACAGAGTATTTTGAAGATGTACAGCTGGACTACCGCATAATTGAGCCGATGAGCCGGTTTGTGGAAGATGCCCGCGCTCAGGGACTAAGCGTGTTCATGTCTTCCGGATACCGTGATTATGATGAGCAGAGCTGGCTTTTTAATATGAAGGTTGAGGAATACGGCGACGAGGCGGTTGCAGCAACCATAGTAGCACCTCCCGGGACAAGCGAGCACCAGACAGGCCTTGCCGCAGACATAACTGATGACTATTACGAAACCAAAAATGAGAGCCTTGAAAATACAGAGCTCTACAAGTGGATGAGCGCCCACTGCCAGGAATACGGCTTTATAGTCCGCTTCCCGAAAGGCAAAGAAGACGTCACAGGAATCATATACGAGCCCTGGCATTTCAGATACGTAGGCGTAGAAGCCGCCACCTACATAATGGAGCATAACCTGACACTGGAAGAGTTCATAGAGCTGTACAAGAACTAAAATAAGACAGGGGACGGTTCTCTGTTTCAAGACAGAGAACCGTC
>JAFUCO010000057.1 GCA_017459635.1 Blautia sp.
CACAGAAAATGCGAGTATAGCTGCCCTTCCTTCGGCACTGTCTGAGCGCTTTTTGCGAGTTTGCCGAAGGAAGGGCTAATAGGCGACGCAGCATTTTCTCTGCCAGAGGCCGCGGTTCCGTACATATGGTCAGTCCTCCCCCTACAGCGTCCGACTCGCCACAATCTTTTCGATACCATAGTACCAAAAATTCCAATCTATAACACTAACTAAATGACATTGGGACCGTCCCCTGTCTTATTTAGCTGATCACCCTACTGGAACCATATTGTCTCCTGGGGATGTATCTTCCGGTACGGGGTTGTCAGCTTCGCCCTCAGCGCCCATTTCGGCACCGTATATTTCTTCAGCGTTTACAGCTCCGAGTTCATCTTCGCCATTGTAGTCGATGCCGGTTTCGGTATCTGCGAAGAAAGCATCGGCGGCTTCTTCGCCTAGCAGTTCTTCCATCAATTCTGCCAGGGCTTCCTCGTCAGCTGACTCTTCCGAAGTATCTTCTTCTAATGCCTGTTCTTCTGTACCTATGATGTCTACTGCCGCTCCTAAAAGTCCGGATATCAGTCTAAGTGTAAGCCCGCCTAATTCCTCAGTACTTTCGGTGATTTTTTCTACCCCTCTCGAACCGTTCTCTCCCAGCAGGGATTCGAGCAGGATTTTTGATTTTTCCATATCTATGCTGCCGTCTTCTTTCAGGAATTCTGACAGCAGGCTTCCGAGGGCCTTCTTTGTTTTGCTGCCTCTTTCGGCGCTTATCTTTGCCAGGGCACGGAGCTTTTTGGCCAGCCTTACGTCTTTTGACGACACGGCGCGGATGATATCCTTCATTTCCTGCGAGATTTCGGGATCGGAATCTTTAAGCTCATCGGCAGCTTCGCTCAGAATATCTGCAAGTTCGCTGTCAGCCAGTGAACTCAGCAGCCCGTCTTCGTCAAAGAGGATATCAAGTAAAGAAGTATCGTGAGATTCCTTTTTTTCTCCTTCTTCGGCTGTAGCATCAGTCCCGGCGGTATCGGAGGCCTTGTCCGCTTCACTATCAGAGATGGTATCGGAAGCATCAGTCCCGGCGGTATCGGAGGCCTTGTCCGCTTCACTATCAGAGATGGTATCGGAAGCATCAGTCCCGGCGGTATCAGAAGCATCATCCCCGGTCCCGGCAATGTCAGCATCAGTAACGGATTCTGCAGCGGCCGTGTCAGTTTCCTCAGATTCGGCAAATACATAAGCTGTGCCTGCGGTGAGGCTTAAGCACATTGTAATTGAGAGAAGTATAGATACAGCTTTTTTCTTCATTCGATAACCTCCTTGAAAATTTGAGTCTCTCAGGGAACATTCTCCGCCGCTTGCGGCTGAGCAGTGATATAATGAGACAGGGGACGGTTCTCTGTCTTAAATAAGACAGAGAACCGTCCCCTGTCTCATTTAAGGTTGTACATTGTACCTCCTTCGACAAGCTCCACCGGGAATATTCTGGGAGTGGGCCTGACGGTATCCGGATTCTCTATTTGCTCTATCAGGAGCTGAGCAGCAATTTTACCCATCTTGCTGGTGTTCTGCCGGATGGTGGTGAGCCTGGGAGTCAGAGACTGCGTGATCGGAATGCAGTCATATCCCGCAAATGAAATATCCTCCGGAATGCGAAGACCAAGTTCGCGTGCCGCGTCCTGCGCTCCAAGATATGAAATATCATCAGGCAGCAGGATACAGGTAGGACGATCAGGAAGCAGGAGCAGCTCCTTGACCAGGCGCCGGGTAAGGCCTATGTCACTATATAGTCCTTCACGCAGGTAGCCGGCCGATACAGGAAGGCCATGATAATCCATTACACTCCGGAACTGTTGTATACGGGTCCGGGTAACAATGGAATTATTGTGACCGTGTATGAAAGCGATGCGTTCATGCCCACAACTGATGGCATACTCAACCAGCTTTCTCACCCCGGTTTCGTTGTCTGAAAGTACGGCGGGCACCCGACGGTACATATGATCTATGGTAACACATGGTATTTCACTTGCAGCCAGTTCCTGAATTTCGGGCAGCTCATATTTTACACAGACCATACAGATACCGTTTAGAGTACTGCTGCGGCAGTATGGAAGGAGGATACCGCTTTTATTTATAATGCGGTGATTGATGAATGTTATATTATAGCCATGTGCTGCCGCCTCTTCTCTGAAAGAATCCAGGATGAGGACAAAGAAAGGATGAGAAAGTCCTTTTCCGCTCTCGTCGGCGTAAATTATACCGAGATTTTTTGGTGCCGCCTCATTGCATTTTTCACCCATATAGGAATCCTCCTTGATTTAAATAAAATCTGCTCTGTATTGCGGTTGCTTAAATAAAATCTGCCCTGTATCGCGGTTGCTTAAATAAAACCTGCTCTATATTCCAGTTGTTTAATTGAATTGTACTCTGTATTACATTTAGGCACTGTCCACAAATAACTTCCGAAATCTGCTTGTCTAAATTCCGCCCTGACTGCGTTGTCGTCAGTCGCCGTAGCCCGCTACGCCTCCTTCCTCCGCCTTGCAGGGCAAAATTTATCCTGCGCATCTTTCGGAAGTTATTCATGTACAGTGCCTTATTTCTGTCCGGCGGCTATAAGCTTGGCCAGCGTTTCGAACATGTGCTCCGGTTCGACCGGTTTTGACAGATGCGCATTCATCCCGGCCTGCAGCGAACGCTCAACGTCCTCATCAAAAACATTGGCGGTCATTGCAATTATCGGTATGGTCTTTGCGTCGCTCCGGTCAAGAGAGCGGATCTTATGCGTTGCAGTGAGGCCGTCCATAACCGGCATTCTCACATCCATCAGAATGGCGTCAAAATATCCTTCAGGCTTCTCAAGGAACATATTGACTGCAATCTCGCCATTCACTGCATGCTCGTATGAAATGTCTTCCAGCTCAAGAAGGTCCTCGAGGATCTCTGCGTTCTGCTCAACATCCTCGGCTATAAGCACTCTGCGGCCGGCAAGGATGCTCTCTTCTTCTACGGCGTGAGCATCCAAAGCTCCGACAGAAGAATCATGGCGCGAGAGGACCTGCTCATCCTCTTCTCCGGCAGGAACATCCTGACCTCTGGAAGGAGCATCCTGCCCCTCCGGCAGAAGAGCGGAATCTCTGCCTCTGCTCTTAAGTGCAGCATTGATTGTGCGCATAAGGTTATCGGAGAACAGCGGTTTGGAAACCATGCCGTCTATCTGACACGCTTCGGCCTCTTCTTCTATGGAATCCCAGTTATATCCGGTAAGCATGATAACTGCGGTCCTGCCTTCGTCGAACTCCCGGACTGCTTTTGTAAGCTCAAGTCCGTTCATGCCGGGCATTTTATAATCCGTAAGGAGAAGCTCGTATGCATCGCCGCGTTCTTTTGCCTCGCGGATAAGCCGCAGCGCTTCGCCCGAATCGGTTGCCATGTCGGCGTTGATGCCAAGGGACCTCAAAACCAGCAGTCCGTGCTCGCAGGCGATCTCATCATCATCCACCACGATGGTGCGGAGATCCTGAGGCACGCTGATCCCCCCTTCAAGCTGAACGGCGCGGCCGGAAGCCTTCAGGGTAACTATCACGGTAAATGTTGATCCAACGCCCTTCTGACTTTCAACACTGATCTCACCGTTCATCATGTCGACATATTTTTTGGTGATGGCCATGCCAAGACCCGTGCTGCCGTAACGGTTCGCGCTGCCTTCATTCTCCTGGGAGAACGCCTCAAATATTTTAGGTATATATTCCTGGTCTATTCCGATACCGGTATCCTTTACAATAAAGCGTATGGTACATAGGCCTTCAAATCTGTTGATCTCTTCGATCGTCAGCGACACATCTCCGGGAGCGTCCGTGAATTTGACGGAATTCCCGAGAATATTTATCAGAATCTGTTTAAGCTTAAGATCATCGCCAAAATAATAATCGGCAGCATGTCCTATGATATTGCATTCATAATGAAGTCCTTTATCCTGGCATTGCCCGTTTATGATTATGTTGATCTGGTCAAGAAAATCGCGGAAGGCGAATTCCTCGTTTTTGACAACAATACGGCCGGACTCGATACGGCTCATATCAAGAATATCATTTATCAGGCCAAGAAGATGCCTTGCGCTGGCGCCTATCTTTTCCAGCTGTTCCCGGGTCTTGGGCTGCAGGTTGGGATTCCGCAGGGCAAGATTATCGAGCCCTATGATCGCGTTCATCGGCGTCCTGATCTCGTGGCTCATGTTGGAAAGGAAACTGGTTTTGGCGCGGTTGCTCTCTTCGGCGATTGCCTTCTCGATCTCGGCCTGCTTTTCCCTCTTCTGGATCCCGTAGTATATAATAAAAAGGATGAGAAGCGCTGCGGTTACCAGAATGACATGGACAGTGCTGGTCCTGGTATGCGCATGCTCCACCTGCTCCAGGACTTCGCGCAGGTGGGCAGAACCGGGCTCTTCATCTTCATCGATCCCTGCGTCTGCAAATTTTTCGGTATAAAAGTTCTGGATAGGCTCAACCGAATCCTCGATAGACTGGCTTGTCCTCTGATCCATCCATATGCTGGAGGAAAAAATGATGAGCGCAAAAAGTATCGCCCAGACTATGACTGAATGGCCGTAACGCCTCTTTTTGTCCAGCTGGAAGACACGCAGGAAATACAAAAGTCCGAGTATTCCCCATGCTGCCAGGATAAAATAGGATTCCCTGGAAAGCGTCTTTACTCTGGTAAGATTCGGGATAAGATAAAGCGTGACGAACAGGATTGAAGCGGCAATGCCGCAGATGCCTGTGACTGTATAAAGCCGCTGCTTTCTCAGCCGCGCGGTCTTAAGTGCCGATGCGGATGCGTAAGCATACGCTATGGTGGCGCCTACGGTGGTAACATCAACTATCCAGCTGATGGCAGTCCTGCCTAAAAAAGGAAGTATAACTGATACCACCAGGATTGAGATTATTGCCCGTTTGGGGACATTGTCCTTGTCGGTCTTTCCAAACCAGCCAGGCAGCATTCCTTCTTCAGACATGGAGCAGAAGAGTCGGCTCAGGGCTATATAATTTCCTATAAGTCCCGTAAAGATACCGCACAGGGCGGTGATGCCTAGAATCCTGGTCCCGCTGCGTCCAAGAGCTTTGGAAACGGCATGAAAAGCGGGCTGTGAGGAAACGCCCGAATAAGCATCAAGGCTTCTGATATAATCCGGCCACGAGGAACATCCTTGCGGCAGAGCGGTCACAGAGAGCAGGACAAGGAAAACATATGCAAGGCCTGCAGCGAAAACGGCGGATGCCAGTATCCGGAAGGTATGCTTTACAGGAAAACTGGCTTCAGCAGTAGAGTGCGAGATGGATTCAAACCCGACGTAAGCCCAGGGTGACAGTGCAAAGACGGTAAAAACCCCGCCCAGCGGTTTTTCCCCCGGAGCAAAGGCGGGAGAAAACACAGCTGTGCCTCCGGATGATGAATATCTGAGTGAAGCGGCAAAGCATATTACTATGCCGGCCAGAAGGAGAACAGCCATTATTATCTGTATGCCTGCGGAAAGCCTCCGGTGAAGGCATATCAGGGCCGACAGGAGCAGCGAAAGGACGGCCAGAAGTATTTCACCGGCGTAAATATGAAACCCGGCGATATAATAATCGAAGCCGAACTGGAACGTGCTTCCAAGGACGGTCCTCGCTATGAGGGGCAGGGCTGTTGCGTTTGCCCATATGATGGCTATATAAGTCAGGATGAGAAACCAGGCACTGACGAAACCATGGTCATAGCCAAAACACTCCCTGGCATAAGTATATACGCCTCCGCTGCCGGAATACTGATTCATCAGGTAATGATAATTTGCCCCGAGCAGCATCATGACAAAGGCGCCGACGCCCAGTCCAAGCGCTGACCCGACCGGGCCTGCAACGGGCAGAAAAGTGGTTCCCGGCATGACAAAGGCACCCCAGCCTACACTGCAGCCGAAGGCAAGCGCCCATGCTCCTGTCGATGAAAGGTATTGCAGCCCTTTCTTTTCATCATTGCTGTTATAGTGGTCCATGCAGACATGCTCCTTTTAAGGCTCATTGATCACCGGCGTACCGGTTTATGCATTCTTTTGTAAGCGCATATGCTTTTTCTATTTCTTCAAGCTTTTTTGAAACATCATCGTTGCTCATTGTCCGTTCCCTTCCGGGACGGAATTCCTCAGAAATCTCCGAGGCGGCATCCGCAAGGTTTGTAAGGCCAAGGTTGGAGCAGACTCCCTTCATGGCATGAGCAGCCTCAAAAAGCTGCACCGGATCCATGGCCTTTCCGGCTTCCAGAACATTTTCAACAATATTGTTCCTGACAAATTTGCGGATATGCTTATCGATGAGTCTGTCCATCCTCAGCACACGGATCACCTGGTCATAATTGCCGCCAATGCTGTCATAAAGTTCTTTGAGCGTCATTGTTTTTCTCCCTTTCGATCAAAAGTTCTTTCTCGATCAGCTTCTCAAATTCTTCCGGAGACAGGGGGCGCGAGAAGTAGTAGCCCTGCACAAGATTGCAGCCCGCGTCCTTCAGGATATTATACTGGCCTGCGGTCTCGACTCCTTCCGCAACTACGGAGACATTCAGGTATCTGGCTATATCAAGAATGAGGAGTACAAGCCGGGTATCGGTCTCGCTTTTTTCAATGTTCCGGATGAACGCCATATCCATTTTCAGCACGTCAACAGGCATATCTGAAAGCATATTAAGTGAAGAATATCCGGATCCGAAGTCATCCATCTCGATCTCAAAGCCAAGATTCCGGATACGGCGTATCACGTCCAGCACCTTCTGCGCATTGTCGGTATAGGCGGATTCCGTTATTTCCAGCTTGATCTGATTGAAATCCAGGCCGTTATCCTTTACAAGCTTAACCAGCCTGTCTTCCAGCGTCGGATCAAAAAGATCGGAGCGTGAAAGGTTTACCGATACGGGCAGGCTGAAATTGTATTTTTTACTCCAGACGGAAATCTGTCGCGCAGCCTCGCTCCATACATAATTGTCCACAACACCTATCATACCGTTCCCTTCGAACAGGGGAACAAACTTACCCGGTGAGATCGTGCCAAGTTCAGGATGCTTCCATCTTATAAGGGCTTCGGCGCTTGCCAGACGCGGAGGACTGCATTGTATGTCATATTTCGGCTGATAGTAGACTGTAAGCTGCTTCTCCTCCACAGCTGCCCGCAGGTCATTAAGAAGCTTCTGATTGCGAAGCTCGCTGTTTCGCATTTCCTCGTCATAGATCATCAGAGGATTCTGGTAGTTGCCGCGGACCATGTTGCAGGCAGCGCGGGCTCTGTCGAAAAGGAGGAGCGGCTCAACGTCCTCACGCCAGGGCTTTACTCCCATGCGCAGATGTATGCTGGCATTTGGCGAGATGCAGTCGACCTTTTCCTGGAAACTGTCAAGCAGGACACGGTAATCAGGCTGGCCGGCGCAGTAAATGACAAACTGGTCTGCCTCAAAACGGCCGCCGATACCTTCGGCTTCTGCAAGAAAATCCTTTATTGCCCGGCCTAGAGTCCTGAGCACCTCGTCCCCGAAATCCCTTCCGTTAAGGTCATTTATGGAATGGAACTGTTCAATATTGATGGCAACAGCGTCAAGGTGCATTTCCGGATGATACTTGAACAGGCGGTTGGCATATTCAAAGAAAAAGTTGCGGGTGTAGAGCATGGTCATGCGGTCATGCTCTGCGGCCGAGATAAGGTTGCGGCCTTCACTCAGCTCTATAATACGCCCGACACGCGCCAGTATTATCTCGGGCATGTCAAAAGGCTTTGTTATAAAGTCCGCCGCGCCCATCTGGAGGGACTGAAGCTCTGCGTCCTTTTCGGCAGTCAGCACTATGACCGGAAGATGCTGAAGTACATCGTCCTTCTGCATCCTCTCCATCACTTCGAAACCGTTCATCTGCGGCATGATCAGGTCGAGAAGAACGATGGACAGGGTATCCGCGTACTTCCTCATCATCTCAAGACCTTCAAGGCCGTTTTCTGCATAGATCACTTCATAGCTTTCTTCCAGGATAATGCCCAGAGCGTCACGGTTGATCTCGTGGTCATCTATGACAAGGACCAGGCTGGGGCGCTGAATCTGCTTTGATTTGATCATTTTGAGTTACCCCTTTCAAGTTCTGCGTTATGGATAGCCTGTCTGAGTGCCAGATAGAGCGAATCAGCGTCGGTCGGCTTGGCAAGATGAGCGTTCATGCCGGCAGTAAGCGAAGCCTGGATATCGCTCTCGAAGGCATTTGCCGTGAGGGCGAGGATAGGCACTTTGCCGGCATCCTCACGCGGCAGCGAGCGAATGCACCGCGTTGCTGTAAGGCCGTCCATGACAGGCATGCGAAGATCCATAAGTACTGCATCATAATAAAAGAGAGGTGACGCTCTGAACATGTCAAGAGCTGCCTGGCCGTTTTCGGCATGCTCAGATTCGACATTTTCAAGTTCGAGAAGATCGGCAACTATTTCCGCGTTGTCTGCTATATCTTCAACAATCAGTATCCGGCGTCCACTGAGAGGAGGAAGCTGAACCTCCTCCAGGGAAGGTTCTTCTTTCCCGCAGATACTGCCGGTATATTTGAGCGGTATGGTGACTGTGAACACAGAACCCATGTGCTTTTCGCTCTCAACAGTTATGGTACCGTTCATGAGTTCAACGTAACTGTGTGCAACAGCAAGACTCAGGCCGCTTCCACCGTAACGGTTGGTTGAAGTTTCGTCCTCCTTTGAGAAGACGTTGAAGATATCAGGAAGGAAGTCCCTGTCGATACCGATACCGGTATCCGAAACCGAAAACTGTATCGTGCGGACGCCTTCTTCTTCCTTTATACATTCCGTGTTAAGACGGATGGTTCCGGGGGAGTCGGTGTATTTTACTGCATTGTCAAGGAGAGCCAGCAGTACTTTCTTGATAAGTATTTCATCACCGGAATACATTCCCGGGACAGTATCGGAAAAGAAAGAATAGTATGTGAGTGATTTTTCATCACAAAGGGTGCCCGCAATGGCACTGACCTGCTCCAGAACATCGCTGACAGAGAAATTAACTTCTTTAAGTTCCATCTGTCCTGACTCGAGCCGGTTCATATCAAGGATATTGTTGATCAGGTCCAGCAGGTGCATGCCGCTGCGCCTGATCTTCAGCAGGTTATCCCTTATTTCATCTGAAAGCGAAGGGCTTTTGAGCGAAACATCCGTAATACCGAGGATGACATTCATGGGAGTCCGCATTTCGTGGCTCATGCTGGAGAGGAAGGCTGTTTTGGCCTGATTTGATTCTTCGGCAGCGGAAAGGCGGGCTTTAAGCCGCTCACTTTCAAGTATGTGCTCAGTCACTATGGAAAGCAGCCGGTACATAATGTAGACGAAGATGCTGCCGCCGAACAGGATCCCTGAAACGACCAGGTCAGGGTGTCCGAGAAAAGCGATCACCAGGTATCCGATAAGAAAAAGACCCAGAAGTATGACCGGGACATCCAGGACGAAGTTTTGCTGCTCAAAGGCGGCCTGACGGCGGACAAAGCGGGAGAACCTTACAAATCCATAAATATTGTAAATCATAAGCCCGGCGCCAAGGTAGACCATGGCATAAATAAAAAACCTGATCATAACATCACCTCATTCTGCAGAATCTGAACAGCGCAGGCAGTTCCGGATGAACGTATCCACTGTTCGAGGCAAGGTCTTAATTGTTCTTATTAAACAGCTTTCGGATATCCTAATATTATCTCACAAAATAATCAGATTTACAAGATTATATTCACCTGTCCAATGTGGATAATTGCCAAATATCATCTGATTATCTGAAATATATTGTGCAAGATGAATTGACGCGGTGCAGTGCTGAATGATATAATTTTATTTACAACAGCATGTTGGGGCTTATGGAAAACGGGCGCTTTTCAGAGGTGGAATGATGGAACCGGCTAACCGAATTGATAACTTTTTTCGGTTTATGGGAAACGGGCTTTTTTCACAGAGCGAACCTGATGCTGCTAATAAAATATAAGAAAGGGGAAAATAAAGTGAAAAAAAGGGTTTTATGGATACTGCTGACTGCGGTTCTGCTGGTGCTGTCTGCGTCTTTCGTGTATGCTGATGTAATGTATGCCGACTATGACAATGTGCCGGTGTTCTCGGAGCAGGATATAAACTCCAATATTGTCAGCTGGTACAGAGGCGGAGAGTCCGTACTGATAGAAACGTATTCTGCAAACATGGCGTGGGCCGGGGTGCTGACTGAGGATGGTGATCCGCTGGGAGGCCAGACGATCGGATGGGTTCCTATGAATGCTCTTTCTTATACTATTCCACAGCAGTACTGCAGCCATCAGTGGAGTGACTGGGTGGTGACTGAGCAGCCTACCTGTACATCAACGGGTACGCGCATCCGCAACTGTGCGATATGCGGCGCGACCGATATGCAGGTGATCGCCGTGTCCGCGCATTCCTTTGGACCATGGACCGTTACAAAACAGGCGACCTGCGTGGAGCAGGGCGTGGTAGCCCACAGGTGCACGGTGTGCGGCTATGAAGAGAGTACATACATTGAAAAGACCGGCCACAGCTACAATGACTGGATCGTCACAAAACAGGCAACCTGCACGGCTGAGGGGGAAAGATACCGCAAATGCCGTGTCTGCGGCTATGAAGAGCACCAGACCATTGACAGGCTGCCCCACAGCTTTGGGGATTTTGTCGTGACAAAGGATCCTACCTGTACTGAAGAGGGCATCAGGATGCACAAGTGCCAGGTGTGCGGATATGAGGCGACCGAGCCGGTGGAGAAGCTTCCGCATGATTTTGAATGGCAGATCCTGGTGGAAGCGACCGACCATTCCTCAGGCATACGTACTAATGTATGCCGTGTCTGCGGCTTTACAGAGGAGCAGGTAAGTTTTGATCCGGAAGGCACTCTCCGCCGGGGCGACAGGAGCGAGGAAGTAAGAGAAGTCCAGCAGCTTCTAGCTGACCAGAACTATCTTAACGCAGGAGGAGCCGACGGAATATTCGGCGGAGGAACCGAGAAAGCAATAATGGAATTCCAGAATGACCAGGGCCTTGAGCCGGACGGCGTGGCCTGGCCGCAGACGATTAAACGTCTGCACCATGATTATAACCCCTGGGTCACCATCGAGAAGATGACACGTGACACAGCGGGCGAACGGGAACGCTCCTGCAAGGAATGCAGCTATGTGCAGCACGAGATAGTTGAGCCGCAGCCGGTGCTTGTGAAGGGCGACCGCGGAGAAGGCGTGCGGACAATGCAGAAGATCCTGACAGCCCTTGGGCATGACGCAGGAAGCTTTGACGGAATTTACGGATCAATGCTGGATGCGGCCTATGAAGGATTTGCCAGGGATAACAACATTGAATTCGAGGCCGGAAAGATCACTCCTTCACAGGTTGACGCAGTGGTCGGAAGCTGGATATCGGCAGCACCGAAGGAGCAGTGGAAGGGCGACGGAGGACTGGACTCATCCATAAACCTTGCGCTTACAGTCAATCCGGTACTGGCAGAAGGCGAAGTCCTGCTGGAAGACGGCGGCCCGATAGCTGAAAAGGAAGCCGCGGCAGAAGCGGCCGGCGGAGAGGCAGCAGAGGCCGAAGCCGGTGAAGAGGCCGAAGCAGAGGTTGCAAGCGTTGTGGGTGCCGCAGCAGAGGTTGCAGTAGTTGCCGGAAGCGAAGAAGCAGCGGAAGTGGCGGAAGTAGCCGGAAGCGAAGAAGTGGCAGAAGCAGCCGGAAGTGGAGAAGCGGTGGAAGTGGCCGGAAGCGGAGAAACGGCTGCAGCAGCCGGAGAGGATGCCTCTGAATCAGCCGGAACAGAAGCTGTGACAGATACCGATGAAGAAAACACAGAGGAAGCGGAAGAATCTGCAGAAACAGCTGAAGCCGCTGAAGGCACTGAAGAACCCGCCAGGATAATAAGCTACAATTACAATATTACAAACCTCGGAGACGAGGACTGCACATTCGTTGCCCTTCTTCTCAATTTCGGCGACGACCAGAACTTCCTTCAGGATAACCTTGTAATGGTGATCGACGGAACTGTGCTTAAGGCAAACTGCGCAAACAGTGTTTCCGGCACCTTTTCTATCAGCAGCGACTGGGGCAGCGGCGAGATCAATTTCTGCGCCCTCGCGGTATCAGAAAAGACAGGCGATAAATGGCTGAGCAATGTTGATGTTTTTTGATAGCTCCGAACAGACTCTGAAAAATCACGGTATTATTTTAATTACAACGATTCAGGCAAATGTGGTATTATGAGGCAGATGCCTTTTAAGACAGGGGACGGTTCTCTGTCTTATTTACCTATGAAAAGAACAGGAGGAAAAACAAGAATGAAGAAAAAAATCGTAGTATGCATCCTGGCAGCGGCAATGGTTACAGGAACAATGCCTTTTGCAGTACAGGCGGAGACGGCAGAGGCAGCCGACACCGCTGCGGCTGAGGACACAGAAGAGTCTGCTGATGCAGCCGGTGAGACGGAGGATGATTCCCTCTCAGGCCTTCTCGGAAAGATCATGGCGGATGAAAGGGTGCAGGACGCTCTGTTTGGCGATGAAGGACTTGTGACAAGCTTCCTTGGCGAGGACAGCCCCATCGCTGAGTATATTCCTGACAAGGAACAGGCTGAGGAAATGGTAAACAGCCTCAAGGATCAGCTTTCAGATTCCGGCAGCGAGCTTTATCAGGAGATAGAGGGTGTGGTAGGCAGCCTGACAAATGAAGACGGCAGCATCGATCTTGAAAAGGCAGGAAGCCTGGCGCAGACTTTCCTTGGAGGACTCTTCGGGGGTTCAGAGGGAGACGGCATGGATGGGGATTTTTCCTTTGACATTTTCGCAGCGGATGATGCGGTTTCTGCAAGCGTCATAGAACAGAATGCAGACGCGGTGGAGCAGGGAGATGTCCAGATATGCGTACCTATCCTTGTCGGATACGCTGAGAATGAGGATGGCACAGTGAACTACCTCAGCAACTGCACACAGCTCAACTATGTGAACGAAGAAGGAAGCCTGAAAAGTGTTGCGGATGATACAGCCACATGGTTTTTGGTGATGGAGAGTGCAGATGACGGAAGCTACACCGTTACTGAAGCCGCTAAGATCCCTGAAGACGATGAAACGGCTCTTCAGGAGGCCTGCGAAGCGGTACAGGTCACCACAGATGAATTCAAGGAACATCCAATGAAATCCGATCTTGAGAACCTTTGCGTTCTTCTGGATTATATGGATGAGCATCCGGAGTATACCAGCATCGAGTATGACGGGACCGACTATACGGCGGAAGAGCTTGGGAACACTGTAGATGAACAGATCGAACTGTTCCTCAGCGCGCTGAATGCTGACGAAGATGTTGAATAACTGAATATAAGAGAATCTGTTTTTAACACCCGCGCCTGAAGCCTTTTCAAGTCCGGCAGCTGCCGGACCTGAAAGGCGGCCGGGCGGGTGTTATCACCAGGAGTAATTATTGTTGATGCACGCATCGGGCAGTTAGGATGCAGACATCGCCCGATGCGTATCTGTTCAGAGAGACTTCAGGACAGATACGCTTTTTTGTTTTTAGATACGGGTGAGTCGCGGGCCAATAAAAAAACAAGGGCATC
>JAFUCO010000058.1 GCA_017459635.1 Blautia sp.
ACTTCCGAAAGATGCGCAGGATAAATTTCGCCCTGCAAGGCGGAGGAAGGAGGCGTAGCGGGCTACGGCGACTGACGACAACGCAGTCAGGGCGGAATTTAGGCAAGCAGATTTCGGAAGTTATTTGTGGACAGTGCCTTAGCAATAGCTGACAAGTTCTTTTATGCAAAACGTCCGGTATGAAAAAAACCTCGAAAAGCCTTTTCCGGGCTTTTCGAGGTTTTTCAATTCAAAGCGGAAGGAATTGAACCTGAGGCCTCTTCAATATCTACTGTCCTGCACAAATTCCTTCCTTTATATTTTTAACATAATCCCCGATATGATCCGGGGCGTCCTTCCCGTATTCTTCCAGAAGCCTGATGATCGCGGACCCTATGATCGCGCCGTCGGAGAGGCCTGCCATTCTGGCAGCCTGTTCCGGGGTGGAAATACCAAAACCGATGGCACAGGGAGTATCTGTATTTTCCCGTACCACTCTTATCATAGATGCAAGATCGGTCGTAATCTCACTGCGGGTACCGGTAACACCCAGGCTGGATACAATGTAAAGAAACCCTTCCGCTTCACGGGCGATCATGGCTATCCGGTTCTCTGAGGTAGGTGCTATCAGGGAAATCAGATCTACTCCAAACTGATGGCAAAGAGGAAGGAATTCTTCTTTCTCTTCAAAAGGAAGATCCGGCAGGATCAGTCCGTCTATTCTGATTTCACTGCATATCCTGATAAACCGTTCCGCGCCATAGGAATACACAACATTTGCGTATGTCATAAAGACCATCGGAATCTGTACGTCCCTCCGAATATCTCTTACCATGTCGAAAATCTTATCGGTGGTGACTCCGCCTTCGAGAGCGCGCATATTGGCAGCCTGGATAGTCGGGCCTTCTGCCGTCGGATCAGAGAACGGGATCCCCAGTTCTATCAGATCAGCGCCGTTTTTCACCATCTCGCGTACCGCAGCGGCTGTTGTATCAAGGTCCGGATCCCCGCAGGTAATGAAGGGGATAAACGCCTTTCCTTTTTTGAAAGCTTCTCTGATATTACTCATAAATATCCTCCCCTCTGAACCGGGCGATTGCCGCGCAGTCCTTGTCTCCCCTTCCGGATATCGTGATTACGATGATCTTGTTCTTGTCCATTTCCGGTGCGATCTTCATGGCATGGGATACTGCGTGAGCCGACTCTATTGCCGGGATGATCCCCTCCGTCTTTGCCAGATATTCAAAGGCGCATACTGCTTCCTCATCAGTTATCGGCACATACTGTGCCCGTCCGATATCATGAAGATATGCATGCTCAGGACCTATGCCAGGATAATCCAGACCGGCGGAAATAGAATACACCGGTGCGATCTGTCCAAATTCATCCTGGCAAAAATAGGATTTCATCCCATGGAAGATTCCCAATCGGCCGGTCGAGATAGTGGCAGCTGTCTCAAATGTATCTACCCCTCTGCCTGCTGCCTCGCAGCCGATCAGCTGTACATCCTTATCTTCTATAAAATGGTAAAAACTCCCGATCGCATTGGAGCCGCCTCCTACACAGGCAATGACCGCGTCCGGCAGGCGTCCTTCTTTTTCCAGTATCTGGTATTTGATCTCCTGAGATATCACTGCCTGAAAGTCCCGTACGATAGTCGGGAAAGGATGCGGACCCATGACCGAGCCAAGGCAATAATGTGTGTCGCTGATTCGGGATGTCCACTCCCGCATCGCCTCGGAAACGGCATCCTTCAAAGTCGCCGTTCCGGTTTTCACCGGGATCACTTCCGCTCCAAGAAGCCGCATCCGGTACACATTGAGGGCTTGTCTTCTGGTATCCTCTTCTCCCATGAAAACAACACACTCCATTCCCATCAGAGCCGAGGCAGTGGCTGTCGCCACCCCATGCTGACCGGCGCCGGTTTCGGCTATCAGACGGGTTTTTCCCATCTTTTTCGCCAGCAATGCCTGCCCGAGTACATTGTTGATCTTATGGGCACCTGTGTGGTTCAGATCCTCCCTTTTCAGGTATATCTTCGCGCCTCCAAGGTCCCTGGTCATTTTTTCTGCATAGTACAGTCTGGAAGGCCGCCCGGCATACTCATTGAACAGCCTGGTGAGCTCCCGGTTGAATTCCGGATCTTTCTTATAATAATTGTAGGCTTCCTCCAGTTCAATCACCGCATTCATCAGGGTTTCCGGAATGTACTGTCCCCCATGAACCCCGAATCTTCCGTCCGGATTAGTCATCTGTATTCCTCCTCTCATAGCCTCAGGATCTGTCCCTGAACAGCCTGCCCTGAACTTCAAAAAGCAGTTCTTTTATAAACTTTCAGACTGTTTCACTTAAATATCATACTGTCAGCACAAAACCAGTTTCAAGGTCTGTCCCTAAACAACCTGACCTGCTCTTTATAAAATTGTCTTCACATATTGTTCAGGCTGTTTACCGGCAGTTTCTTACGGCTCGCACAAAAGCTTCCATCTTCGCGTGATCCTTCATTCCGTCTGTCTCAATCCCTGAACTCACATCAACTGCATAGGGATGCAGCATCCTGACAGCTTCTGTCACATTCTCCGGATCAAGGCCGCCGGCAAGAAAATAAGGACGGCCAAAGTTTTCCAGCATTGACCAGTCGAAGGCTTTTCCGCATCCGGCTCCGGAATCAAGCAGTACATGATCTGCACAGCTGTTTCTGGCGACTGTAAGTACTGCTCCTGTGTAAAAATAGTCCTGGCACTCTTCTTGTCCGCCCTGTGCGCCACAGGTGCTGTCCGATGCAACGGACTTGGCCGAGGCGGCTTTTTTCAGCTGGAAAGCCCTTATGACCGGCATACCCCGCCCCTTAAGCTTCATTATATCCTTCTCTGTCTCGTTGCCATGCAGCTGGGCCAGGTCGATCACACCCTTATCCAAAAGCTGCGCTATTACATCCGGATCTTCATCCACAAATACACCCACCGCCTGAATAGCCGGATCCAACGCTTTTTTGAGCTCCGCCGCCTTCTCCGGCGTAATATATCGCCTGCTTTTCTGCGCAAAAACAAATCCGACATACTCCGGCCTTAGCCGATTCGACACCTCTATATCTGTAAGGCGGGTAAGTCCGCATAGTTTTATCTTTGTCATAATCCTGTATTTCTCCTGTTATTTCATCCAGATCCGTTTTAAAGGACTCCTGTCATGTTTCTCACCAGTACCCGGCTTTCTGCCAATGCCTTGCTTATTGTCAGCGTCTTGCTTATTGCCAGCACCTTACTTATTGCCAGCACCTTGCTTATTGCCAGCGCCTTGCTTATTGCCAGCGTCCGGCTTTCTAACACAAAATACACACTTTGGTGCAGAGCAGCATAAATAGATATTATAAGATGCCCCGAAGCTCTTTCAGCTTTTTCTTCTTATCAGCCGCGCGCATCAGTGTCTCCCCTACAAGTACCGCGTCTGCCCCGATCTCCCGCAGTTTCTCCACATCAGAAGCATCCTTCACTCCGCTTTCTGATACAAAGAGAACAGTCTCCGGGATCTTTTTGCGGAGTCTGCGGCTGTTATCTGTATCCACCGAAAAATCCTTCAAATTCCGGTTATTGACACCGATCAATCTGGCTCCGGCCGAAAGTGCCATATCCACTTCATTATCTGTGTGAGTTTCCACCAGAGCCGACAGTCCCAGCTCATCACAGATCCCGATATAATCCCGGAGCATTTTCTCAGACAATAAAGAGCAGATCAACAGTACTGCTGAAGCTCCCAGGCACCTGGCTTCATAGATCATATACTCATCCACCGTGAAGTCCTTACGGATGCAGGGAATATAAACAGCCGATGTAATCTCACGTAGATACTGATCACTGCCAAGAAACCATTTGGGCTCTGTAAGAACCGAAATACAGTCTGCACCGGCCGCTTCATACTCTTTTGCTATCTCCAGATATGGAAAATCCTCAGCAATCAGGCCTTTGGATGGAGATGCTTTTTTGCATTCGCAAATAAACGAAATCCCCGGGGCTTTCAGCGCATTCTCAAAAGCAAAATCACCCTTAGGGAGAGAGAATGCCTGCTGCCGGATTTCTTCCGCTGAAATCAGTTTCTTCTTTTCATTTACCCGCTGACGGGCATGTTCGGCCAGCTGCTCCAGGATGTTCATAAAATCATTCCTCCTTCGGTCTGCACACGCTTATCATGAAGCACTGCTCATTCGGTATACACACCTTTATCACATATATTTTTACTCATCTGTTTCCGGCCGGTTGCTGACTTCGATCAGCTTTTCCAGTGTCGCAGCTGCCTTTCCTGTATCGATAAGCTCTGCTGCCATCTGGACACCTTCATTCATGCTTTCTGCTTTCCCCGCAATATACAGTCCGGCACCTGCATTCATCAGAACGGCGTTTCTCTTATGTCCCGGCTTCCCGGCAAGGATCTCCCTTGTGATCAGGGCGTTTTCTTCGGGAGCGCCTCCACGCAGATCATCCTTGCTGCACCGTTCAAACCCAAACTCTTCCGGCGTAATCACAAATGATTTGAACCATCCATCCCGTATCTCACATATCTTCGTCGGAGCGCTTAAAGAAATCTCATCCAGCTTGTCCATCCCGTACACGACCATCCCTCGCTGCACTCCCAGATTCACAAGAACCTGAGCCAGCGGCTCTACAAGATAATCATCATATACGCCCAAAAGCTGCATAGAGGGCTTTCCCGGGTTCGTAAGCGGTCCCAAAATGTTGAACACTGTTCTGAAGCCCAGCTCCTTCCGGATCGCACCTACATATTTCATCGAAGAATGATATTTCTGCGCGAAGAAAAAGCACATGCCGGCTTCGTTCAGAAGCTCTCTGCAGCGTTCCGGACTCTGCTGTATATTTACCCCAAGTGCTTCCAGGCAGTCCGCCGTCCCGCACCTGGAGGAAGCCGCCCGGTTTCCATGCTTCGCTACCTTGACGCCTCCGGCAGCACAGATAATCGCCGTAGTAGTGGAAATATTAAAGCTCTGAGCGTTATCTCCGCCTGTACCCACTATTTCCAGAAGCTCCATGCCTGTCTCTACCAGGGTTGCATGCTCACGCATGGCAGCTGCACAGCCCGCAATTTCGTCCGTTGTCTCCGCTCTCGCGCTCTTGGTAGAAAGCGCTGCAAGGAAAGCCGCATTCTGTGTAGGTGTAGTTTCTCCGTTCATGATCTCGTTCATAACGGTATAGGCTTCATCATAGGTCAGATCCCCTTTGTTAACGATTTTTACGATTGCTTCTTTTATCATATTTTTTCTCCTTATATAATCAGCACCTGTCATCAGGCAAATCACTATTTCAATTTACTCACCACTTATAGCCTCATCCAAACTGATTTCGTTCGAGATAAAGTTTCTGAGTATCGTCCTCCCATCGGGTGTCAGTATGGATTCAGGATGAAACTGAAGCCCAAATACCGGATATTCTCTATGTTGAACCGCCATCACTTCTCCCTCCTCCGTGAGAGCAGTTATCCGGAGTTCCGGCGGAATCGTAGCTGCATCCGCGATCAGTGAATGATATCGGGCTACAGGTGCCTTTTCAGGACAATCTGTGAAAATCGGGCACTTTCGGTCAAACCGTACCACCGATTGCTTTCCGTGCATCAGCCTGTCTGCATATGTGACGGTCGCTCCGAAGGCCGCACAGATAGCCTGATGTCCCAGGCATACACCCAGGACTGGCATCTCTTTGCCAAGGACTCTCGCCGCCTCCATGGTTATCCCTGCATTCTCCGGCCGTCCCGGTCCGGGCGATAAAATAATCCTCCGGGGATGGAGATCCCTGATTTCCTCCGTACTCATTTCATCGTTCCGGATAACACGTATATCCGGGTCGATTTCTCCAACCATCTGATAAAGGTTATATGAAAAACTGTCATAGTTATCTATCAGTAATATCAAGTCTCATCCCTCCCTCTGACTTCCATTATTACAATGAAGTCCAAACGAATATTTACATATCTGACGGTTCCTGCATTCTTTCCGACACGCTTAAATATACTGATACTGTGTCAGCTCAAGAGCTCAGGACTATGCCTTCAGTCTGTTTATTTCGGCTTTCTAAATGTCCTTATCCTGTGCCAGCTCCAGCGCACGGAGCGATGCCTTCGCTTTGTTCAGGCACTCCTCGTATTCTTTTTCAGGAACAGAATCCGCCACAATGCCCGCGCCGCTCCGGACAAACACCTTTCCATTCTTCTTGTATACGATCCGTATTGCTATGCAGGTGTCCATGTTGCCGGTAAAATCAATGTAACCGATTGCCCCTCCGTAGATGCCTCGCTTGTTGTTTTCCAGTTCTCCTATCAGCTGGCAGGCCCGGATCTTCGGTGCTCCTGAAAGTGTACCGGCAGGCAGGACGGCTTCAACAGCATCCAGCGCATCCTTGTCCTCCCGGATTTCTCCGCGAACGGTAGAACCTATATGCATCACATGAGAGAAGCGCTCGACACTACGGAGTTTTTCTACCTGAACTGTTCCGAAACGGCTGATTTTTCCAAGATCATTACGTCCCAGATCCACCAGCATATTATGCTCCGCCAGCTCTTTCTCGTCTGCCAGCAGCTCCTTCTCCAGTTCCAGGTCTTCTTCCTCCGTCTTCCCTCTGGGACGTGTGCCCGCCAGCGGAAAAGTATGAAGTATCCCGTCCTGCAGCTTTACCAGTGTTTCCGGGGATGCTCCTGCCACCTCCACATCAGTTCCCGAAAAATAGAACATATAAGGGGAAGGATTGATGGTTCGAAGGATACGATAGGTATTGAGAAGGCTGCCTTCAAAAGGAGCACTCAGCCGATTGGACAGAACAATCTGGAAGATGTCTCCTTCATGGATATAATGTTTGGCTTTCTCCACCATGGCGCAGAACTGGTCTTTGCTGAACAGCGGTGTCACCCCGCCGAGCAGCTTTCCGCCAGGCTCTTCCTTCTTCTTTCCCGTTCGTATCATATCCTTAAGGTTTTTCAGTTCCAGAACAGCTTTGTTATATCCGCTCTCAACATCATCCAGCAGCATATTGACGATCAGGATGATCTTCTGCCGCATGTTGTCAAATGCTATCACTTTGTCGAACAGCATAAGATCCACATCCTTGAATGCCTCTGTGTCTTCAACATTGCAGCGGACACTGGGTTCTGAATATCCCAGATAGTCGTATGAAAAATACCCTGCCAGGCCTCCTGCAAAAGGAGGAAGATACGAAAAACGAGGGCTTTTATAATCTGCCAGGATCTGCCTGAGATACCCGGAAGGATCCTCCGTATGAACACAGACAGACCCGGCTTTCAGTTCTCCATCTGTACACGTAATAAGAAGCTTCGGGTCAAGGCCCAGAAAAGTGTACCTTCCCCATCGGTCATTTGCCTGTGCTGATTCCAGCATAAAACAGTGCGTGGACACGTCTTTCAATACTCTCATTGTCTCGATAGGTGTAGTAAAATCCGACAGGATCTCGCAGCTTACAGGAAGTACCTTATAAATTCCCTCCTCCGCAATTCTCCGGATTTCCTCCAGAGATGGTCTTATGTTCATAGTCCGCCTCCTTTCGATAACTTATGCATAAAAATAGTCCCTGACAGAATAAAGCTGTTCTGTCAAGGACGAATTCTACTTATCCGCGGTGCCACCTTGATTCACGGGATGCCCGTGCGCTTAGCAGGATACCAACATATCCCCGGCAAATAACGTCTGCCTTCAACGTCGCAGAATACTCCGGGTAATAGCCCCCGTTTGACTGCGCCCTCAGCGGTCCATTTGACAACTTGTTTCTGACCCGGCTCTCAGCCGCCCGGGCTCTCTGTACAGGCATCATCGCCGTTATCTCCGCTTCAACGGTTTATCTCTTTAAATTATTAAAGTTTTATCATAAAACCAGCCTGCTGTCAATAGTTTCATTCAAAAAAATTGTTACTGCTCAGGAAGTCGAGTTACAGGAAGTCGACAGGGACGGTTCTCATTGACTCCTTTTCCCGTCTCTGATATAACTTCTGTTATAAACTGATGTGAGTGGATGCGGTGCTATGTTGAGACAGGCCAGGAAACTCAGCGAATCAGGGTATATGCGCCTGATCGTTCGGGGCATAGGAAGGCAGATTATGTTTGAGTAGGCGGCGGATTATCAGCGGTTTCTATCCTCGCTGGATCGGTTTTGCGGGGAAACAGAGGAAATCAAAACGGCTTCCGACCCTTCTCCGTGAGTTATCATCAACCGGAAAAGTGGTAATCAACGCCCATGACAATGCCGCTGAGTTTTACAGTTCCGTCAGGGTAGCTGCCAAAGTGGTAACCTATATAATTGAAATAATTCTCGGGTACACTGGCAATATCAAGCGGAAATCCCGCGATATTCGGCGCTCCGATCGACCATTTGGTCAGATCCTTCTGCTTGAAAGTGATTCCGGTGATTTTTACATAAATTCCTGAATCATAAAAAGAAGCATATGCCCTTCTTCCACAGGGAAGCGTCGCAACACGTTGCGTCTCGCTCAGAGTTCCATCCAGAATTGCTGCGCAGGCCTCTGAATAAAAAGCACGAAGATTACTCACGTCGTTGATCTCCCTGGCCATCTCAAGCTTTTCTGCAAGAATCGGGATGGCGATGGCAACAAGAATAGCGATGATACCGGTGACGATCAACAGTTCTGCGATGGTGAAGCCTTTATTCTTCTCTATGATCATTTCTGCGACTCCTCTCCAAGCCTGTTATATGCTTTGTATGGAAAGTATAACATATTATGAGGAGGGTGTAAATGTGAAAGTCCGCCACAAAATGACAGGAGCCGCGAAGAGCCACTTTGACGTGAAAGTGTCTGTATGTCAGATATAACGACGCCAAGAGCCACCGTTATAGATGAGAATAACGACAGCGCAGCTTTACTCCCAAACACCGATTTCCAGTTCACATTTTGTTTCTGATGATTTTATTGAATGGTTGTGTTATAGTATAGCTTGTAAAAACTACTTCAGCTTTAACATATATCAGAAGAATAAAGGAAGGAGCTAATAATGAAAGTAAAGATCGAAAACTCACTGAAAAGAAAAGCACTGGTCTCAATCGGAGTATCTCTTTTGCTTACCGGAATAGTAAATACAGGTGCTTCAGAGCTTACAGTATCTGAACCTGAAGGAACTGAGCCGGTTATCCTCATCGACAAGGACAACCCGGAATCTGCTGACGGAAATGAAACAGCTGCTGCAGGCGAAGATGTTATCCCTTACTGGACAGAGGATTCAGCTGTCATGGAATCGATAGTTTCTTTTGTAAATGATGCTTCCGATGAGGACTCTGAAGGCTTTGTTCCTGAAGAAGACCGCATCGCTGTATTTGACTTTGACGGAACACTGTTTGGAGAACTGTTCCCTGCATATTTTGATCACTGTCTGCTGCTTCACCGGGTTTTATATGATGAGTCTTATGAACCGTCTGAGGAAATGAAGGCATATGCCCTCGAAATGGAAGATGCAATGTTGAACCGCACCAAACTTCCAAAGGGAAGCGCCAACTATATCGCCGAAGCTTTTAAAGGAATGACAGTCGAAGAATACCGTACATATGTAAATGAGATGATGTCAGAACCTGTCTGGGGATTTGAAGGAATGAATTATGGGGAAGGGTTTTACAAGCCAATGATATCCCTGGTACAGTATCTGGCAGAACATGACTTCACTGTATTCATCTCAAGCGGATCTGAACGTAATATGATCCGCGAACTGATTGCAGGTACACTGGATGAGTGGATCCCTTCCTGGCATATCATCGGCAGCGATTACACACTGACTTCACCAGAACAGGGAGATACCGCTGACAGAGATTTCGACTATGGCACGAACGACACGGTCATAATGGAAGGGACTCCCGCCTCAAAGAATCTGATGGCCGGCAAAGTGTACCATATCATCAGTGAGATCGGCAAACCGCCTGTACTGGTCTTTGGCAACAGCTCAGGAGATCTGGCCATGGCAGCATATGCAGTACAGAACGGCGGAAAAGGCTACATGCTTCTTTGTGATGATACTGAGCGGGATTACGGAAACCCGGAAGTTGCTGCCTCATTTGCGGAAACATGTGAGGAACGTGGATTTGAAACGGTTTCCATGAAAAATGATTTTGCCACCATTTATGGAGAAGACATTTATCTCTCAGAAGAAGAAGTGCTGGAGCCCGCTGCCTGAGTCTGTATTTCTTATCATCTATATAAAATAGTACGAGGGGGCTGTAAAAAAGTCGCTGCTCTTTTCGTTCTGCAAGTTGAAATGCCTGTATTTCAGGCATTTCATAATAATATGCAGACGCCGGGAGCAGACTTTTTCCACAGCCCCATTCTTATTTCCTTTTCTGGAAGTCGACAGGGACGGTTCTCATTGACTCCTTTTCCTGTCTCTGATATAACTTCGGTTATAAACTGATGTGAGTGGATGTGGTGCTATGCTGAGACAGGCCAGGAAACTCAGCGAATCAGGGTATATGCGCCTGATCGTTCGGGGCATAGGAAGGCAGATTATGTTTGAGGAGGCGGCGGATTATCAGCGG
>JAFUCO010000059.1 GCA_017459635.1 Blautia sp.
CGGCCTATGGCACAGAAAATGCGAGTATAGCTGCCCTTCCTTCGGCACGGTCTGAGCACTTTTTGCGAGGTTGCCGAAGGACGGGCTCAGAGGCGACGCAGCAGTTACTCTGCCAGAGGCCGCGGTTCCGTACATATGGTCAGTCCTCCCCCTACGGCGTCCGACTCGCCAAAATCCTTGCGGCACCATAGCACCACAAATCCTAAACTATGGCACTAGCCAAATGACATTGGGACGGTTCTCTGTCTTACTCCCCTGAAAAAAGCAAGACAGAGAACCGTCCCCTGTCTTGCTTTTGCTCATGCCATATGGCACACAACGAAGTGTCCGTCTTCTGCTTCTTTCTGCACCGGGACCTCCGTTTTGCATTTGTCTGTAGCATACGGACATCTTGTGTGGAACTTACATCCGGATGGCGGATCTGCGGGCGAGGGTATTGAGCCCTCAAGCACTATCCGCTTCATCCCCGCCTTCGGATCCGGTATCGGGATAGCCGAAAACAGAGCCTTTGTATAAGGATGGATCGGGTTTTTGAAAATATCCTTCTTCCTGCCATACTCAACCAGGCTGCCAAGATACATGACGCCGACTGTATCCGAGATATGCTCTACGACCGACAGGTCATGTGAGATGAACAGATAGCTGAGCCCTCTCTGCTCCTGCAGCTTTTTAAGCAGGTTGATTATCTGTGCCTGAATCGACACGTCGAGCGCGGACACCGGCTCATCGCACACTACAAACTCGGGATTAAGCGCCAGCGCACGGGCAATGCATATCCTCTGCCTCTGTCCTCCCGAAAACTCATGCGGATAACGGGTCTTATGAAACGGCTGCAGGCCGCACTCATCCATGACCCTGTCGAGATAATCATCATACTCATTTTTCGGCACGATATTATGCTCCTTCACCGCCTCACCTATGATCTCCCCGATAGGAAGCCTTGGCGACAGCGATGAAAAAGGATCCTGATAAATGATCTGCATCTTCGGTCTCAGCGAGCGAAGTTCACGGTCCGAAAGATCAAAGACCTCTTTTCCGTTAAAAAGAACCTCTCCTCCGGTCTTCTCTCCATTCAGACGAAGGATAGTCCGTCCGGTAGTTGTCTTACCGCAGCCCGACTCACCCACCAGTCCCATGGTAGTGCCCTTCTGAAGCCGGAAGGTAACTCCGTCCACAGCCTTTACCTGCCCAATGACACGGTTAAAAAAGCCGCCTTTGATCGGGAAATACTTTTTAAGATCGGTCACCTGTAAAATGTCCATCCTATTTTCCCACCTCCGTCCTGATATGCTCCGGCGAGCAGCGGTAACAGCTTACCTTGTGAGTCTCCGACAGGCTGAATTCGCACGGATATTCTCCGTCACAGCAGGGGAGCCTCATCTCGCATCTGTCACGGAAATAACAGTAGTCCGGCATATTTACCGGGTTCGGCACCTTGCCCGGAATGGAATAAAGCTCGTCTGTCTCCCGGCCGACTACCGGCTTTGAAGCCATAAGCCCGATAGTATAGGGATGTGCCGGATGATAGAAAATATCCTCTGCCGTACCTTTTTCAACTATCTTCCCGGCATACATTACAACTACATAATCAGCCATCTCGGCAATAACCCCAAGGTCATGGGTTATCAGCATAATTGAAGAATTGATCTTGTCCTTAAGCTCCCGAAGAAGATCAAGGATCTGCGCCTGAATGGTAACGTCAAGCGCTGTAGTCGGCTCATCCGCGATTATCACTCTTGGGTTGCATGCAAGCGCCATTGCGATCATTACACGCTGCCGCATACCACCCGAAAGCTCATGAGGAAACATGCGGTAAACACCCTCGCTGTTTGCGATTCCGACCGTCTCCAGCGCATGGATGGTCTGCTGTTTTATCTGCTCCTTCGTTTTCCCTTCCCCATCGTGAAGCGCGATAACCTCATCAACCTGCGCCCCTATCCTGAACACCGGGTTCAGGGAAGTCATAGGCTCCTGAAAGATCATCGAAACCGTATTTCCTCTGATCTTCTGCATCTGTTCCTGGGGAGTCTTTGATATCTCATATGCCCTGTCACCCAGGTTGAGCCTTATCTCTCCCGAGACTATCTGCCCCTGAGGTCTCTGCAGCAGCTGCATCAGCGAAAGGCTGGTGACTGACTTGCCGCATCCGGATTCGCCGACCACGCCGACGGTCTTCCCGATCGGGACTTCAAACGATACACCGTCAACGCTCTTCACGGTTCCCGCATCTGTAAAGAACCACGTATGCAGGTCCTCAAATTCGACTGCGTTTGCCGGATCCTTCATATTCGTCAGGAATTCGCTCTCCGGCACATTTTTTCTCTTCCATTTTTTCTCCAGCTCACCGGTGATCTTCCGGTTTTTTCTGGAAATCTCCCGTATCTCGCGGGAAGAAAGATAACCTGTATTTTTTTTCTTATCTTTTGCCATCCTGCGCCTCCTATCTCTTCATCTTCGGATCGAAAGCATCACGGAGACCGTCACCTACAAGGTTAAATGCAAGCACCGTTGCAAGAAGACATACACCGGCAGGGATCCAGATAAACCAGAAATTAGTCAGTACATATGTGTCATTGACATCATTGATAATGTTGCCCCAGGACGCAAACGGGAATTTGACGCCAAGGCCCAGGAACGAAAGAGTCGCCTCAGTCAGGATAGTAGAACCCAGGCTCATGGTCATAGTAACAATAAGCTGCGGAATGACATTCGGTATAAGATGCCGGAATATCCTCCGGGATACCCTGATGCCGCTTGATTCCGTCGCCGTCATAAACTCCTGCTCTCGAAGCGAGAGTATCTGTCCTCTGACCAGACGTGCTATCGAAGGCCAACCCAGGAAGCCAAGAATGAGCATCAGATAAAGCATACGTATCTGCGGATCGACCCGCAGCGCATCCATCGCGGCGCCAAGTATGATAATGATAGGCATTGAAGGTATGCAGTAGAAAATATCCACAAGACGCATGATGAGATTGTCGACCCAGCCGCCGAAATATCCGGAAATACCGCCCATTATGACGCCCAGCACGGTCTCGATAATAACAACTATAAAACCGATATACAGCGAAACGCGGCCTCCGTACATGAGCCTTGTCAGCATGTCCATGCCGTTCCTGTCCGTTCCCAGCCAGTGTTCGCGTGTCGGAGTGTGATACTTGTCAAACACCTTTGTCTCGACAGTCTGCAGGACTGAATAGCTGTTGGTCGCCGCATCGAATGAAACCGTGTATTCCGCCTCAGTCCCATCCTCATCGGTGAAAGCAAAATCCGTTTTCCCGTCTTTAATGCTGGAAACCAGTTCCTCCTTAAAGCTTCTTGTAAGGAAAACGTCCGACATGATTGCCTGGACAATGTAGCTGCTTGCATAGGCAACTTCTTCCTCTCCCTTTGTCACCCCGCCGTCTTCCGAAACGGAATAAGTCTCGCCTTCATATTCAAATTCATCCTGCCCGTTTAAGAGGGCTTTCAATATCTCGTACTGCAGCAGGAAAGGCACTTCCGCATCAGAAACACTGGAGCTCACGATATCATAGGTTGCGAAGCCGACCGGCTCCTCACTCTCCTCGCTGTATATAACGTAAAACTCTTCTGCTTCTTCCTTATATGTAAAAGTCTTTCCTTTTGCATCAAACGATTCCTTGCCGGTCTTTCTGGCAAGCACGAACTTCGCCTGCGCAACGGACGGGAAGCTGTCCTTGGAGGCAGTTACATAGCGCAGCTCCGTATTCTCCTTCACCGCTGCGTACTGTTTGTTCTGATGGTCATAGCGGTAAAAAAGCTGATCCTCTTTATAAGGAGTTATAAGTCCTCCGACGAACGAGAACAGCGCCATCGCGATAAGTATGACAAGTCCCGTAACGGCGACCCGGTTTCGCAGAAAACGCCTTACGACCAGAGCGCCCGGTGAAAGTGTTTTAACTCTCCTGTCGTCATTCAGAGAATACTCTTCGGCCCCGGCTTTGTTTTCATTATTAAGCTTTTCATCATTATTCATATCCGGGTCCTCCTCAGGCTATACGTACTCTGGGGTCGACTACCGCATACAGGATATCCGCGATAAGATTCCCGAGCAGGGTCAGAATTGCCAGAAATACAAGATAAAACATGGAAAAAGGTATGTCGCCGGAAATCATTGACTGGTAGGAAACATACCCTATCCCGGGTATCGAATACAATGTCTCCGTTATCAGCGCTCCCGAAAACAGTCCCGGAAGTGAACTTCCAAGCATGGTAACAAGCGGTATAAGCGTATTCCGGAATGCATGATGATAGATAACCTTTTTCTCGGAAAGCCCCTTCGCCCTCGCTGTCCTTATATAATCCGCGTTCAGCACCTCGAGCATATTTGTCCTCGTGTAACGCATCAGATATCCGATATTGATCACCACCAGGGTGACGATCGGAAGAACAAGGTGGTGGGCTTTGTCAGCAAGCTGCGCAGCCGACGACAGCTGCTCATAATTACGCCCGACAAGGCCTCCCAGATCAAACCATCCAAGCTTGACTGAAAAAACAAGCTTAAGAAGTGAAGCGAAGAAGAACGTAGGCAGCGAAAAACATGCAAGCGCAACAACCGTGATCGTATAATCAACTTTCGTATACTGTTTTGTAGCGGCGATGATCCCCAGCGGAATAGCGATAAGGAGCTCAAGGATAAAGGCAATTCCGCCCATCACAAAAGATATCCATACCGAATCATTGAATTTTTCAATTACCGGTACTGTCCATTTCCAGCTGTCGCCAAAGTCGCCGCGTATCGCTTTGCCGCACCAGGCGATAAATCCCGGTATGATGCCCTTGTCCATGCCATATGTCGCGGACAGCTGGGCCATCCACTCCTCAAAGCTTTTTGAACCAGGCTGCATTGATTTCTGCCTTGCAACCTGCTCAAGGTATGAGGTCGGAAGACATCTCATCAGTACATATATAAGAAAGGCCACAAGTATCAGGATGAATACCGAAGTAAGCAGCCTTTTGGCTATATACTTTTTCATAAGAACCTCCTCGAATTGTACCAAAGACCAGTCTCCTTATCCTGAAGGAAGATAACCCCTACGGCGGTCCCGGGCGCTCCTCAGTGAAAAATGCCGTCCGCCTGCCCGGCACCGGTCTGGCGCTCAGCCCGGAGCGAGTATTAATCAGAAGCTGCGAAGCAGGTTCCTGATTGCATATCTCAGGTACAATACATATTTAGGCACTGTCCACAAATAACTTCCGAAATCTGCTTGTTTAAATTCCGCCCTGACTGCGTTGTCGTCGGTCGCCGCAGCCCGCTGCGCCTCCTTCCTCCGCCTTGCAGGGCGAAATTTATCCTGCACATCTTTCGGAAGTTATTCATGTACAGTGCCTTACTGAAAAAACAAAGGGCTGCTGCCTGGCAGCAGCAGCCCGTCCGTCATTTATATAGCAGCAGTTTCGTAACCGTCCACAGACCTGCCAGTTACGTTAGTTCTATGCAGAATGACTGCTTTTTCAGTTCATTTCGATGTTATGGATCTCGGCATACCAGTTATAGAAGGTTGTGATATCCGGTGTCATGGTGTCCATGTTGACACGCTCGGTGCTGAAGATCACCGCGTTCTGTCTCTGGTAGACAGGAATCTCGCATGCCCAGTCGATGATGATGTCCAGGCAGGCTTTGTACATGGCCTTACGGAATTCCTGGTCAGTAGAAGTCCTTGCTTCCATGATCATCTCGTCAAGCTCTTCATCCTCGATCTGATACTGATAGTTGGAGCCGCCGGGTTCTGCGCCGCCGTTGGCAACATCTGAATAATAGATCTGATACATATCAGGATCTACTGTAGCCTGCCATGCTGCGCACCACATATCCACCTGATGGGCTTCAAGTCCTGTCCACAGGTCTGATGAGTTTGTAAGGTCAGTTACGATAAGGTTCATTCCAAGGTCTGCAAGAGCTTCTTTTGCAAGTGTCAGGATCATGAAGGACGGATGGTCGCCGGTACCGTCGCCGGGGATCTGTACTTCGTACTCAAGCTTTGCGCCTTCCGGAGCTTCTGTCAGTTTTCCGTCTTCAACAGTGTAGCCGGCTGCCTGGAAGAAGGTAAGGGCCGCTTCCTTGGCTGCGCCGTATTTTTCATCCGCGCTCATGTCGGAAGTGTAAAGCGGTTCACCTTCAACGCCTGTCGAGAAAGCTATCTCATAGTCGTCATCTGTCGGCTGCGGAGCTGCCCAGGATGTATTTGAAATAGGATAGTTGATAACTGAAGCTCTCTCTCCATAATAAGAGTCGATAGCCACATCACGGTAAACAGAGAAGATCGTCGCAAACGCGCGGCGCAGGTTCTTGGATTTCTCGGAAGCCGGGTCTCCGCCAACACTTACGTTGTGAGAATTGATTCCGATATAGCCGTATCCAAGGTTGTCAACTGTACTGGTTGTGATAACATCACCGTTAAGATCACCGCCATTGGCCTGCATGATGGCATCAACAGTATCGCCGCTGAAGGAAGGATCGGTGATATCGATCGTCTTTGTAACAACACCGTTCAGCTTGTCTGTTTCCTGTACTTCACGGAAGTTCAGGTATTTCGTCTTCGGCTCGCCAAGGAAGTAGTTTTCGTTCGCTTCATAGTTGATGACACCATTCTCAAACTTTACAAACTTGTACGGGCCTGCTCCGAGCGGCTCTGTTGTTTTTGCGCGCACCAGTGAAAGATCACCCTTCGTAAATCCGAAGGAATTATTGTCATAATCAAAAAGTGCGGGATCGCCATAGTAATGCATCGGGGCCAGTTCAAAGGTGAGCTGATAGATCATTGTAGCATCCACCTGTGTCGCCACTATGCGGAGAGAATGGTCATCGATCTTCTGGATACCGGAAATGGAAGCTGCTGAATCACCTGTTTCAATACCTACGGTATAGGCGTCATAGTCCTCCATCAGGTCTGCAAGGGAAGAACCGGCTGTCTCGGTACCGGTCATCGCGCTTACATCCCCATCATAAGCTTCAAGCATGGTGTTCCAGAAATCCATGAGTGTCGCATCTTCTTCAAGCTCATATCCCCAGTTTGCAGCACATGCGGCAACTGAATCTTCTGCTGTGTTGAGCTCTGCACCGACACAGTAATCGATAATTTCCTGGGCAAAAGCTTCTGCTGCCTGGTTGTAGTCTGCCCAGAAAGCGGTCTGCTGCTCCTCGGTCCAGTTTGTGAAATCAGTATTGTCCTCACCGGCTGCAACGAGCAGGTTGAACAGAGTGTCCATGCCCGAGCGGTACTCTTCAAGTCCCTCGATAGGCATGGTAAACAGGGTGCTTGACCCGTCATAGGTCGGGTCGCAAAGAACATACATGTCGAAGATAACATCATCGATGGTTACCGGCTCGCCGTCGGAGAACACCAGATCGTCGCGAAGGGTAAAATCGTAATAAACCGTGCCATCCTCATTCTCGGTAACCAGGCAGTCCGCCGGTCCGTAATAGGTGTAGTCGGTTCCATTATACGGAAGAGTTTCTCCCTCAATTCCGTTGTAAACGATAGCGCCTGTCCTGTCACTGTTAAGCAGTGCGACCTGAGTCATAAGCTCGGCATCCCTGTCATACGCGGTCTCTGCAAAAAACGGGCTGAATTTGCTGCTGAAAGGAGAATATCCTACAACCAGTGTGCTTCCACCGGATGCATCTCCCTCTTCTGCTGCCGCAGGAACTGCAAATGCTGCAGTGCTCATTACCATTGCCGCGGAAAGCAGCACCGATAACCATCTTCTGTTTCTTCTCATTTCTTTTGTACCTCCTGTTTTTATTTTTTGATTCTGTACCTGTTGAAATATTATTTCAAATCCCGCTAAGGCAGACTATTTCCTGTTTCGTCCGGCGGGTACGGTTCACATAGCTTCAAATACCGCTTCAACCCGGTACATAAATCATATCACGAAACCTCTGACTTCAGATGATCCCGTTATTATTTAAAGTATACAATTCAAAGCCTTGTTCTGTCAATTTTATTATGCTTATTTGTGAAGATATTCACGGCCGTAATACCGGTGTTTGTCACTTTTCAGGCTGCCACCTGATGCTTCTGTTTTTATTTATAATGTATGCGCACGCTGCTGTCGTCACAGCAAAGGCACCCGAAAGAATCACTGCGCCCGGAAATCGGCCCGTAAAGGTATGACGTACCACCGATATAATGATTCCGCAAAGCCCTGCCGCCCCAAACAGCAGCACTTCCACCGACCTGCGCGATACACCATATATGATCTGTTCATACTGATAGTCACGGAGAAGAGTACCGCTTTTGACCATCCTGAAAAGGCTGCTGCATAATAGCAGGCATGTCACAAGAGTCAGGGCATACGGAACCAGAATAAACGCGTTTCCTTCCATCCCTGTATTCTTCACACACCCCGCAAGAAGCAGGACAGCTGCTGAGACCGCGGCCAAAATCAGAAGCCTGATCGCAACACCCCGGTATTTTACAGGCTCCATATTGCATACCATATGACCGCCGCTGAAGCTGTACTTCCCGTCCTCCTGCACCTTAAAGCCTTCCAGATGCCTCCATTTGCGCGGGCTTTTCCCCGTTTTCTTCTTATTTATATCGTTCATTCCAATTAACTGCTCAGAGCCGCTGAAAACATTTGCGGCTGAATGTGTACAAAAAACTTTCAGGCAACAGTCATCTTCGTTATCAGATGCTGCGTATCGCCCGGTGCGCAGCTATTCAGACCAGACCCTGAACTGCCATCATTCTCATCTATCAAGGCCTGCCGTAATGTTACGAATGCACCCGTCCTCGAACGGACTGATAAGGCCTGCTTCACCTACAAGCTCCGTAAAGAACTTCGATGCCGAAAGACGGCAAAGTGAAAGGTAGCTCTCCCAGGCCCCTTTGTAGTCCCTGTCCATCCAGCTCTTATACTGAAGGGCATCCACAGAGGCAATACAGTAATCGATATAGTACAAAGGCAGGGTGAATATATGATGCTGCCTCTGCCATAAGGTACCCTGCTCATAGTAGGCATTTCCGGAATAGTCCATGTGCGGCCTGTACTGGCGCTCCAGATCTTTCCAGACTGCGTTCCTGTCGGCAGGCGAAAGCCCCGGGTTGCTGTAGATGATATCCTGGAATTCATCGACCATGGTTCCATAAGGTACAAAAATGACCGAATCCTCAAGATGCATCTCTACATAGTCCTTAGCCCGGTCTCCGAAAAAGTATTTCATCCAGGGCTCAGTAAAGAATTCCATTGACATGGAATGGGTCTCCGCTGTCTCCATTGTAATATCGGAATGCTCACGAATCGGATCCTTCACAGAGATATAACCCTGGAAGGCATGTCCGCATTCATGCGTGATCACATCCACATCTCCGCTGCTTCCGTTGAAGTTCGCAAAGATAAACGGGGCATTATAGTCAGGAAGATATGTCATGTAACCGCCGGTCTTTTTTGTCTTTCTGCCAAGAACATCGAAAAGCTCATTTTCGCACATGAAATCCATGAACTCACCGGTCTCAGGAGAAAGCTCCCTGTACATCCGCTGCCCCGCTGCAAGTATCTCATCCGGAGTTCCGGTCGGCTTCGGATTGCCCTGCGGGAAGTAAACGCCTTCATCAATATATGAAAGCTTTGAAAGCCCCAGTCGTTTTCTCCTTCTGTCATGGATCTTTTCGGCAAACGGAACCAGATCATTCTTCACCTGCCGTCGAAATTCCTCCACCATACTGCGTCCATAGCAGTTTCGCTGCATCCTGTCATATCCAAGAGGAAGATAGTTTTTATACCCCAGCTTTTCCGCCTGTGCGGTACGGTTTTTGATCAGTTTGTCATAGATATCCTCTATCTCATCCTGATTTTCCACAAAGAAATGCGAGTATTTTTCCCAGGCCTCAGCCCTGACGGCTCTGTCCTTATCATGCAGATAGGGTGTCATAAGCGACAGGTTAAGCACATCGTCCTTCCACGGAATCTTCGCCTCGGCAAGAATATTATCATATCTGGTACCGAGCGCGTTTTCTTCCTGCATAAGTTCTATAAGCTCAGGACGCACAGAACGCATTGCAAGTTCAATGTTTTTGAAGGCCACAGGCCCTATCCTGTTCTCCAGATACGTCCTGAAAGGTGATTCGTAAAGCTTTTTCTGATATTCGGTCAGAAGGTTCTGAAACACCGGCATGACCTCGTCATAATAATCCTTCTCAGCGCTGTAAAACTCGTCCGTCACATCTATATTCTGACGTATCTCCGCGATCGTGAAAAGTGTCGCCGCATGGTCGGTGAGACGATAATATTTCTCATGCACCGCAAACTGCTCTTCCCCGCTTGCAGCATGATCAAGCTCCTCCATAAGGGATGCGAATTCATGCTTTACCGTTTCAATATCCATGCGCTCGTATGGCATCTCAGAAAACTTCATTGTCCTTCTCCTCTCAGAAAAGAGGCTGTGAAAAGTAAGACAGGGGACGGTTCTCTGTCTTATTTTCAATAAGACAGAGAACCGTCCCCTGTCTTACTTTTCACAGCCTCTTTTCATCTTATTATAGTTTTTTATATAGCTTTCATCCCATAAATGCGGGAACAGCTTATATCAGGTCCTTCTTCAAAGATCCCTGAAATGAAATTGGCTCTTTCCGGAGGCATAGTCTCCCACGATCTGCCCGTCTCCATACAGCCTGTATTTATATGTGACCAGACCTTCCAGCCCCACCGGGCCCCTGGCATGAATCTTGCCGGTGCTTATTCCGACTTCCGCACCAAATCCGTAGCGGAACCCGTCGGCAAATCTTGTGGAGCAGTTCTGATACACTCCCGCCGAATCGACAAGCTCCATAAACTTTTCTGCTTTTTCAGCAGACTCTGTGATTATACAGTCCGTATGATGCGATCCGAACCTGTTAATATGGTCAACAGCTTCGTCAACGGAAGAAACAAGCTTCACCGAAGCAGTCAGGTCCAGGTACTCGATAAATCCATCCTCCCCGATTGTCTCTCCACCGATGAGATCAGTAACTTCTTTTGTACCGCGAAGCCTGACTCCTTCCTTCGACATCGCATCGATAAGTTTTTTAAGGAACTGTCCTGCGATGCTCCGGTCAACCAGGATAGTCTCAACCGCGTTGCAGGCGGCGGTATACTGTGTCTTCGCGTCAATCAGGATCTTTATTGCCTTGTCCTGGTCCGCCTCGCTGTCCACAAAAATATGGCAGAGGCCATCCGCATGACCCATCACCGGAATACGGGTATTGTCCATGATATAACGGACAAAGCTGTTTGAGCCCCTGGGAATAAGCAGATCCACCAGCCCGTCGCACTGAAGAAGCTCATCGATCTCATTATGCTGCTCGGCCTGAAGCATGCAGTTTTCAGGATATCCGGCCTTCAGCAGGTTTTCGTAAATGATACGGAAAAGAATGCGGTTTGTATATGTAGTCTCGCGGCCTCCCTTAAGCACTGCACAGTTCCCGCTCTTGATGCAGAGGGCGGAAATCTGGACAAGAGCATCCGGACGGGCTTCAAACACTACGCCTATCACACCGATCGGGCAGCTGACTCTTTTGAGGATCAGCCCTTTATCAAGCTCTCTGTTTAAGGTTATCCGGTTTACCGGATCCGGCAGGATGAGCAGCTGACCGATCCCGCGTGACACATCAAGAAGCTTATCTTCATTAAACTTAAGCCTCTTCATCACAGGAGATGGCACGCCATTCTGCTCCGCCGCCATAAGATCCTTCCGGTTCTCTTCAAAAATACGCTCCTTCTCCCCGTTCAGCGCGTCACGGATCATTTCCAGTGCCCTGTTCCGCATCTCCGGCGGAAGCGCCGCGACATGCGGGGAAACTTTTTTCATCTTACTTACTTCTTCTCTGATGTTCATTCTTTAAAACCCTCTGAATCATAACGTCTATACGCTATGATAACGTATCTCTCCGTCAGCGAATATTATCATGTATATGGACGCGGCAAACAGAAGAGCGCAAAAGACGACTGTCACTATCCATATGATACCGTCAGCCACAAATACTCCGCTTAACGCAGCTGCTATCAGCTGAATGATCAGCATACATGCGAACAGCGCTTCACCCAGATCCATTATCCTCAGCCCTGCAGTATACGGGCCTTCAGTTTCCATGAATAATCTCATGTCGTATACCAGTGCGGCAATTTTGTAAACTGCCAGTACCGCTGTGGCAAGCAGAACAGGAAGCGGATAAAAGAATCCTTCCTTGTGCTTAAGCACTACAAAAACAACCATCACCAGATAAAGCGCCGCAAGGATAATTCCCGAAAGCCTGTATTTCTGGTACCCTTTCAGGATCCTGCTTTTGACTCTTCCCGGTTTTCTCGCCGGAAGGAAAAGCATGCTCCGTGCAAATCCGCTGATCAAAAGGCCTATTGCCAGCATAATCAGCCAGTCAGTCCTGTACCATCCGCCAAATACCAGCATTATCACTGCGATAGCTGTATTGACCGTAATGCTTATAACCATTCCCCTGTTGATTTCCACTGCTGCCGGATCCATTTTCTCCGCCGGCACCGCTCTCCCTTTTTTCACTGCCATAGGCGCATCCCCCTCTCACAGGCATTAACTGTATTCTCTATTGTAACATCATTTGTGACTATAAGGCAACCCCATCAGAAAAACAATGTCACTCAGTCAGCTGTATCGCACACGATGTATCTTGGCAGCTGTCTTGCTTCTTTGAGAACAGCGCTTTCCATGCTCAGAAGCATAGCCTGAGAGACCAGGATCAGAGCTGCCATGCTTCTGCCGGAGATAACTGCCCCTTTACCGGATCCTTTGCCGCATGAAATGATCAGTTCACAAACGATCGCAGCGAAGGCATATACAGGTGCTTTATAAAACAGATTTTGGAGCCTCTCACTCCTCATCAGCCCGTTGAGGGCCAGTTCCACCATCTTTCCTGCAGAATATCCGGTACATCCAGCGTCCCGTCCCCTGCGTTCGTACATGACCTCCGATGATTCGAACCCCATATCTGAAACTATCCCGCGCAGATACAGATTCTGTTCCCGGTGTTCCTTTAACAGCTCCACGACTCTGGAGCTCATAAGCCTGAAATCCGCATGCCCACGGACTGTGCGTGGATCTATGAATTTCAGCAGCCTGTAGAATAAGGCCGCCGAGTATTTCTTTAATCCGGTATCCATATTCCTGCAGAACCGCACACCATATACGATCTCGCTCCCTTTCTTGTATTTTTCCAGCATTTCCGGGAGAACCTGCACATCATCCTGAAGATCAGCGTCCATAGTGACAACTATATCGCAGGATTCTCCCGCCTTCATTATACCGGCATACAGGGCATTCTGCTGCCCGAAGTTTCGCGACAGTCTTATCCCCCTCACATCATTTCTCATAAAATGCATGTCCGCAATATATCTCCACGTACTGTCAGTGCTTCCGTCATCCACAAAAAGCAGAAAACTGTCAGACTTCACTTCACCTGATTTTCTGAGCGTATCCAGCATATCCAGGAACACCGGCATACTGAGCGGCAGCATCTCTTCTTCGTTATAACATGGAACCACTACTGCAAGTCTTGGTGTCATACTGCCCCCTAACCAACGCGGAAAAGCCGCCACATCTGGTTTCGTCCTCCAGTAGGTGAAAACATTCCTACAGAAGCGCCGCTCTTTTTAATTCCTTTGCTTACATCAAGCATGGTTCCTAAAGATGAGCCGATCTCATAATATCCGAATTCTTCAGATGGAACTATGCTCCATATCTGGCCTGCGGTCGCATCAAATGAGCGCATCTGCAGAACAGCGCCCGGTTCAGGTGATGCATCCTTTACATCGAGCGAAAGCCCTTCATCTTCAGCAGAAAGTATATGAAATGTCCCGTCCCCCTTATCAATGATCTGAAAAACCTGCGGATCTTTTTCTCCGTATGTGCATAGTTCAAGCCTGCTTCCATCCCCGGCCGGGTCTGTTATGGTTAATGCAAGATGATCATCAAGCGCACTTGTTATCCTGTACATCCCCGACATAACATCACCTGTTATATTGTCGCCCCGGCCTCCCTGCGCCGCAGGCGGCATTTTGCCCTCAGGCAGAATATCCCATTCCTGATTAAGGCCCCCATTTTTACTGCACAGCAGAACTGCCGTACCTTCCTCGGTATCCGCTCCCGCAAGATCCAGCACTGTTCCCAGCTTTGATGCTATTTCATAATGACCGTCAGGAAGGCCTGTTATAAACCATTTTTCACCATCATCCCCTGTAAGCTCCCGCAGCGCAGTCCCCGCTCCGGACTCTGAAGAATTATCTGAAACCGCCAGATAAAGCCCGCTGCCCGGGTTTTCGAGATACCAGGAACCGTCTCCGGTTTCTCTGGCAGTAAACAGCATCGAATCATCACCGCTGTATTCCCGTATCACCGCTTCACTTCCATCCTCCCCGCCGGGACACACCGCACTTGACAGATCCACAGCGCTTATAACAGCGAAAGCAGCGCCTCCTGAGACATCGCGAAGCTCACCCGCCGAAGGGCAAACATACGTCCAGACAGGCATCAGCATGGACATTACCATACAGACAAGCTTCATGCATAGAGTCTTCTCAGCTGCAATCTTCTTACATGGAGTCTTTTTAAAAAGATTCTTCTTATACAGAGTCTCATTACGCAGATTCTTCCTGTTTACATTCTTCGTATCCTTATCCATAATCTTCTCCCTCCCACCTGAACACAGCGTCTTCCGGAAGATCATACATAGTCTTCATATACCCTTCTATCCATTCGTATCCTTCCATATACGGCATCATATTGCCATACGAATCGTCCCAGTGCTTTTTCAGGGTCACAAGACCATTTTCATCCTTATTGCTGTCGTAATTTTCAAGTACCGATACATTGTATTCCTCCGACTCTGAATTCCTGTAGTATCCTTCCATGATACTGTTCTGGTTCATCCCGCCTGCCGAGAGCAGCACCGCCAAAAGTGCCGGACTGGCAATAGCCGCAAAACTGCTGATTCTGTCATTGGCCATATCATTGGCCTTCTTCCGGACGGATAAGAGCATCTTAAGCACCGTGTTGAGCGATGGAATCATGAAAAGCGCAGACGGAAGCAGCATCCTGGAAGAGAATCCCGGAGACGGAAGTATGCACAAAAATGACACTAATGCGCCTATAGCATACACAAAAGAAACAACAGACCGCTTTTTTATCAGAACAAGCATCATTTCAGAAAGTGCCGCAAAAAGCATGACAGGTAAAAGCATTTCTCCCAGAGGATTCAGTTTCTCAAGGCCGAGCAGTCTGAGCATACGCTGATATACTGCGGTCAGCCCTCCACCGGTTAACAATATCCCGGACGCAGCTGCCGCAAAAACAGTCGCCGATATCCCGAATACGAGAACAGATATCCTGAATCTCCTTTTCACAGGAAATCCGGCACCGTGTCTGCTCTCACCATCCTGCTCTCCACTACAATGCACTATATCCTGCTTTCCATTGCAGCGTACTACACCCTGTTTTCCACTGCAATGCAATACATCCTGCTTCACATTGCAATGCAATATATCCTTTTCTTTATAGCAGCTTACCAAAAGCCAGGCCGCGGAAACCATCCCTGCTGTCAGTAAAAGGAATATATAAAACCGCATCTGATCCGAGCACAGTGACCGCACCAGGAGCCCGAAGTTTTCCGCAGGACTGTCCCTTTGTGCTTCAAAAAGTCTTTCCCGGCTGCCGGGTGATGCAAAAAGAAACAGGCTGCCGGCAAAAAGACATGCAAAGAACGCCCTGCAGTATAAAAATCCCGCAGCATGTCTCCCATTTTTCTGTCCGCCTGTTTCGGCGCCTTCTTCCCTTAACCGCCTGGCCTTAATATGTGGTTTTTTAACGATAAGGCAAATATATATCAAAGCCATGACAAGCACTGCCGCAGAGACCTGCTCCTGTGAAGAAGCCGCAGAAAAGATCATGATGCACGATAACAGCTTTGCGGCTGCATGCCCTTCCCTCCTTCTGTTCTCAAAAAACAGTTTTAAGCCTGCCATAGTGAAGAAGACCGGCCACAGGTACAGTACCGAAGCCGTGTACCACCAGGCACCGTCACTTTGGACGGCAAGGTCTGTAAAGCACAATATTACGAGTGACATGCCTCCGCAGCAGCTGCACAGGCCAGATAGCAGCGCGCTCTGCGCTATACGGAACACCCAGATATTCCTCCCCACTGTTATCTCAAGCAGAAAAGCAGTTACCCGGCCTCCCCACTTCAGATAATGACAGCAAAGAAATTCAAGAACCTTCAGGGGATTTCCGGCCATCCCGCGGTTATCTGTCAGCTGCCGGTAGGAAAGGGACAGGTATCCGTAATCATCGAAAGAATACCAGGTGTTTCGCATCTGCATCATAAAGAGCAGAAAGCAAAGTACAAAAATCAGAACCTGCTTCTTTCTCTCATAAACATTGCTTCTCCCGGAAATGCTGGTTCTCTCGTCGACGCTTTTCCTCTCGAAAGCACTGCCCCTCCCAGAAGAACTGCTCCTCTCAGAAGAACTGCTCTTCTCACAAGCGCTGCCTTCCCTGCACAATGTGAAAAAGGCGGTACAATAAACTGTCAGAAGAACTATCAAAAGGTTCCATGGAAAGCTCTTATGAGCGCCCTCTCTCAAAAAAACGATCTTTGACAGTCGGAAAGTTGTCCTCTCATCAGGCAGCAGTATAAGCTCGAAGTGCCTGCCCTGTCCTTCCGTCTGCTCCACCGTGAACTTATTATGCCCTCTCGTTAGATACATCGGCCTTCCTTCAGTGTCGGAACCGCAATAAAGGATAGCCGGTATTCCTCTGCAGTTGAGCTCCTGTATCACCAGAGCCAGGCTGAAGGCTCCGTCGGGAAATTCACTCTCAAATGAATACTTCTTATCCGCTTCGACCGAAAACACATTCCTGCCCTCATGTTTTACCGGAGGCCCGCCGGTCTGAAAATGTAAAAGCTCATCGCCTCCGGTAATATACACATCTTCCTTTTCGTAAAAGGTGAAGTCATCAGGGCTGGTCCGGCAAAAAAGAATTATCATCACTGATACAAGCGCCAGGCAGCCGAAGCCAAAGCGGAAAGGAACAGAAAGCGGAAAACCGTCTCTTTTCACTTCAGTGCCTCCCGGTAAACTTCAAGATACTGACCTGCTGCTCTTCTCATATCAAACTTAAGTGAAGCGCTCCCGCATCTGTCACGCAGCATTTTGTAATACTCTGCATCGTCAGCAAGCGCCATTATCTTCCCTGCGATCTCATCGGGCAGCACTTTTCCATGCCGAAGATGAAGGAGTTCTCCTGCAGGAAGCCCGTTTTCATCGATAATCTGGTTTCGCACCTCTCCGATATCAGTAGCGATTACGGGGCGCCCGGCCTGCAGGCATTCAATAACAGTCAGGGGACTGCTCTCGCCCTTGAAGTAAGATGGAAGTATTCCGGCATCTCCCATGGCAAAATAGTCCCGGACATTTTCTTTTACTCCGGCAAACCTGACATAAGGGTCATCAGGCCGCTCCAGCCTTGAGCGCATCTCTCCTTCCCCGAGAATCACAAGCCTTACAGGCCTTGATCCCTTCATGTTTGCTATCCTGACCGCCTCAACAGCTTCCGCCCATCCCTTTTCCGGGATCCCACGGCTTGCAAGAACACACACAAAATCCTCCTGCGTGAGTCCCATCGTTCTGCGGTCTGCCATACATATGTCCGTCTGTGGAAGTGAATTCCCGATCTTTCTGAACAGCTTTCCGCTGTAACACCTGCATTTTTTAAATGGTTCGAGATTTTTATCCGCAATATATACAAACCTGCGGCAGGTACGGGAAAGCAGATTTATCGTTCTTTTCATATCCTCTTTGTCTATGGTTTCATACATCCCATGAAGAGTCACAACCTGTACAGGTCCCCTGCCGCCCGAATCCTTAAGCCACTCCGCAACTGCTCCGTCAACAGAAGCATGATGCGTATGAACTATATCCGCCCCGCACTCCCGCATTGCTGTCATCAGGTCATCTGTAGACTTAAGCGAAATAAGAGGTATGTCTTTCCGCAGCAGATTCCTGATCCTGTCATCTCTTTTCTCTCCTCCATAGTCCAGGAATGTGACTGTCACATCCATTTCACGCAGCTGATTAGCCAGATGTATCGCAAAAGTCTCCCCTCCGCCGCAGCGCATCGAATACGCGCACATCAGAACATGAAGCTTTTTCTCTTCACAGGCATTCATTATACGTACAGGCAAGGCAAGCCTCTCCACAGCTGTTTCAGCTTTCTCAAAGGTCAGCCTCCCCGCTTCTGTTTCAGCTTCCTCAAAGGCAAGCCTCCCCTCTGCTGTTTCAGCTTTCTCAAAGTTTAGCCTCCCCGCTGCTGTTTCAGCTTTCTCAAAGGTTAACCTCCCCGCTTCTGTTTCAGCTTCGAAATCGGCCTGCCTGTTTTCCATATAGTGCTTCGCCAGACTTTTCACCGCACGCTCAATCCCGGGCTTTTCCAGAGAATAATAGCGTGCCGCCATGCGCATCGCCTCACCATATTCCTTATAATAAAGGTCTGTTTTCTGTATCCTCAGCGATGTGCTGTCAGGATGGATCCTGTAATAATTCCTGGTGCCGGCAGAATAAGCCGCAAAGCCACCGCGAAGAACAGAAAGGTAAAAGATCCAGTCGCCGCACAGCCTCATTTCTTCCATTATCAGAGGGAAGTTCTCCATAAAGCCCGTGTTTCTGAACAGGCATGCGCTTACATTCGGGATCAGGTTGCGTGTCCCCATTCCCATGCTCACAAACCCGGGAGACGGCAGTATAAAATCCCTGTCCCATTTAAAGCCCTCCAGATCCGACAGATATTCTTCAGAAGTCCATACAGTTTTTCCATTTTCAATAAAGTCGCTCCCTGTAAAGCAGAGCATTACACACTCATGAGCCATAAAAGGCACCAGTTTCTCAAGGAAATCCTCCCGGCAGCTGTCATCACTTTCCGCTATCCAGACAAGACTTCCTTTTGCCATGCTGATCCCTTTGTTCCACTGGGCAAAAATATCTCCCGTATGTTTATCGTTAAAGCATACCCGGGCTTCCGGAAATCTTCCGGCCCAGTCTTCCAGGATCTCCCGGCTTCCATCTTCAGAACCGTCGTCCAGCAGGATCACCTCTATCCTGTCATAAGTCTGCGAATACACTGATCTAAGCCGCTCCTCCAGAAACGGGGCATGCTGGTAGCACGGGATTATCACAGAGACCAGCGGATGATATGGATTTGTTCTTCTGTCATATTTAAGGCAGTCATCTGATACATATCCAGATTCTGCTGCGGATTTTTCAGGCAGCTTTTCTGTATGACCCGTAAAGGAGCTTTTGCTGTCTTCGCACTTCAAAAGCCTTTTTACTGCCCTTCCAACACTCCGGCACGGCTTTGTCATGCGCCAGGATCTGGAACCGCGATAGGCTTCTATCTCCCTTTGCATGGTGCGGACGCTGCGCTCCAGTATCTCCTGCTGCAGCTCCATCCCTGCGTTTACACGCATAACATGCTGTAAGTTCATGTCCCTTTTATGGGATATTTCCCGGGTTCTTTCAAGCTCTGCCTGAAGACTGCATATCTTTTCTTCAAGCTCTTTCGTTGTATCTCCGGAAATATTGCGCCTTATGTCCTCCGGCATGATACAGCGTATCTCCTCCGTTGCAGCAGGCTTATCATATCCAGGCATTGTGCACTTTACATACTCCTGTGGAATGTGTTCTACAGGCTCCGTTAAAACACAGATTCTTTCCGTACCACCCCGCACTATTTCTTCACCCTGGGCTGCCTCTTCACCCTGCGCTGAATCTTCTCCCTGCGCTGAATCTTCTCCCTGCGCTGGATCTTCACCCTGCGCTGCACCTTCACCCTGCGCTGAATCTTCTTCGGCTCTAGTATAGTTATTCATTTCCTGCTTTACTGCAGGCAGTGCTGTCACCACCCACTGATAAACCTGCCCCCATTCCCTCTCCTCCAGGGCTTCCACAAAGGCATCCGGGCCAGGCTTTTTCCCGGAAAACTGTTCTGTTCCGCCGGTCGGCCTCAGAACACTCATGGTCTTCTCCGCCCTGAAGCCGCATTCTGCCAGAAACCGCTGCAGGCCAATACGGGTAAAAATAGTCATATGTGTATAATCCATGATGCCGGTATCAGCCTTCGGAAGTTCATCCGAAAAGAGCTGAAGAAGAATATCATTATGGGCAAAATTAGGTACAGATATAAGTACCCGTCCTTCCGGCCTGAGAAGACGCGTACAGGCTTTCAATACCCCGGAAGGTTCCTTCAGATGCTCAAGGACATCCGCCATCACAATCCTGTCAAACCGGCATCCAGCAAAATACTGCTTCCATTCGCCGCTCATCAGGTCAGTACATATCCCGCCCGCCGCATAAGGTGCTGCTTTCTGGAACAGGAAGCTGTCCGCGTCGACAATATTAACGCTGCATCCTTTTTCCTGAGACAAAAACCTGGACAGCCTTCCATTCCCGCATCCGAGCTCAAGCACTGAGCATCCTTCAGGTATCTCTTTTGAAATCAGCGACAGCGCGTCTTCATCATCCTCATTGAATTCGACATCATATCTATGCATTTTTCCATTTCCTTCCCTTTATAATTGCTTTGAGCTTATCCGCACCTCCGCCGGAATATCCATAACAGCAAGGCATGGCCGTTCATTTCGTATCCTCACTGTAAGCGCTCCATATCGCCATGTAAGCATTTCATTAATCATTACCGACGGCCCATTGGCTATAGCTGTGTCCAGCAAATACTCGTCTTCGTAAAGATACGGCAGAAGGAACGAAAAGCTGACTCTGCAGACTGATCCGCTTTTAAGTTCAAAGGTCTTTCCGCCGCGTACCGTAAGTGTGTTGCTGTTGACGATCGAAACTCCTTTTTTGTTCTGGAGAACATATCCCACAATACACTCCTTAAGATCAATTTCCGTCTCAAAAATGATCACCAGAGTGTATCGTCTTCCACTTTTTAGTTCTCCGGCCGCCTTGCCGTTCTCCCCCAGGAAGCAGCACGATCTTATCCTTACATGTTCATTCAGTATGTCTCCCTCATGAATATCCATCGCCGGATAATCTTCCACATTCCATGTCTCATCCGAACAGAATGTCAGCACTTCCATGCCGTCCTGAATATCACTGCTCTTAGGCTGTACATCTTCAACAGAGCCACCGGTCCCTCCTCCGCAATCTGTATGCTCCGAATATGTCAGGCCCGAACGCGCTTGTCCTGAATGTGTCTGTCCTGAATATGTATGCACCAAATATCCTGAATCGTCCGCTCTATCCTCATTGTTCATCAACCGGCTGTAGTCTTCATTTTCCTTCTGGTGGATCTCCGCTGCATATGCATTGCAGACGATACGGGATCTGCCATACATTCTGACGCGCCCCTTCTCAATCCACAGGCAGTTTTCCGTCATCCTGCGTACTGTCTCAAGATCATGGGAGACAATAAGAAGTGTCACTCCACGCCTCTTCAGTTCATCAAATTTCCTGAAGCACCGGTTCTGAAAGAAGGTGTCGCCCACGCTCAGAGCCTCATCTACTATAAGAATGTCAGCATCTGTGCTTATGGCAGAAGCAAAGGCAAGACGGGCAAACATGCCGCTCGAGTAGGTGCGCACAGGCTGGTTGATATAGTCGCCTATATCCGCAAAGGAGATGATATCCGGAACTCTTTTCTCCATTTCATCGCGGTTTATACCCATAATGCGGCCGGTAAGCATCACATTTTCATACCCTGTGTAATCAGGATCAAAGCCGGCTCCGAGTTCGAGAAGAGCGGACACTTTTCCATTTATCTTTATCGATCCCTTATCTGCTTTCACGACACCCGCTATTATTTTAAGCAGTGTTGACTTGCCTGCTCCGTTAGAACCAATAAGTCCTACAGTTTCTCCTCTGTGTACCTTGAAGGTTATGCCTGAAAGTGCTTTCTTTTCGGTACTGCGCATATTCTTTCCAAAGCTGAGCGCTTCCGCCGCCCTGTCAAAAGGCCTGTCATACAGCCGATATGATTTTCCTACATCCCTTGCATCTATTACCGCCTCCTTTTTTCCAACATCCGCTGCATCTGTTATCTCCCCCATTTTACCAGCATCCGCTGCATCTGTTTTCTCCTCCATTTTCCCAGTATCCGCTGCATCTGTTTTCTCCTCCATTTTTCCAGCATCCGCTGCATCTGTTATCTCCTCCATTTTCCAAACATCCCCCGCATCTATAATCGTCTCCATATAAGGCACTCCGTATCAAAGCACGTCAGCCAGATGCGGACTCAGCCTTCTGTAAACCACCTCCGAAGCCGCTGCCAGCAGTGACAGCACCAGCCAGAACATTATGCCTGACAGAACGCGGCACTCCCCTTCACCGCATCCAAGCCCTCTTCTGTATTCCTGAATAACATGGAACATAGGGTTAATGGCAAATATACCGCGCAGCCCGGCCGGAACCTTCCTAAAATCCCACAAGACCGGAACCGTCCATATCCCGGCGGTAAGAATTATTCCTGTCAGCTCTGAAACATCTTTCAGGAAAGGCCTTATAACAGCACAAAGCTTTACAAGGACTCCGGTAAAGACAGCAAGACACATAACTGCATAGAGAAGAACCGGCAGCCTTATTTTTCTTATGTGATTGCAGAAAACAGCCACAGACAGCAGGAATGCAAGAAATATCATGTGAATGTACAGCCCGGCAAGCACCTTAATTGCCGGTATGGTCCTTACAGGAAAATTGATCTTTTTGACCAGATGGCCGTATTCCTGATAGCAGAGCACACCACCTCCCAGAGTCTCCGCAAAAAAGAGCCATGGAAGCATCCCTGAAAGGAACCATACAGCATATGGCGTACCGGAAGCTTCGACTGACATTCCAAACAGTATCTGAAAAACGATATAGTACACCATAACGGTCACAACAGGTCTGGCAATCAGCCAGAGGATGCCAAAAGCATCATCCTTGCAGGCCCTTGTCACATCCAGAGCAGCCATGTCCCGGATAAGCTCTGCAAGTGCTGCGGCTTTCTTTACACTCTCTTTCATTTTCTCCACCCCTTGCTGAAGTCAACTTCTTTGTACCTAATTCATCTCTCCCTGATCCTTTGGCGAAAGCCCTCAAGGACAGCCGGACTGACAGATTCCTTTTTCTTAATTCATCTCTCCCTGATCCTGCACCCTTTCGAGCCGCCACATCTGTGAATCTGTTCCGCTGAAAGCCCTCAGGCGAATACCCGAAGGGCTGGTTCCGTCTGAAGCGGCATCCAGCCAGGTGTCTGCAGCAGAGCGGATAAAAACGTTCCCTCCCGGAGCTTCAAAAAAGCAGAAATACTGCCTGTCACTCCCGTCTTCCCTTCTCTGACAAAGCCATGCCCCGCTCTCCCCGGAATCATCCATTATACTGAGCCAGTAGTTTTTTTCACCGCTTTTGGTAGTACATCTTATGGAATATCCGCTTCCTTCGTTCCTGATCATAAACCTTCTCGAAGCACCCGATCCATCCTTAAGGTCAAACAGTGCGCCTTCCTGAAGGCTGTCATCCATGACATGAAGTGATGTTTCCCCTGCACGGCAGATAAGGCGGTAAATCCCCTCTTCCGGGGTAATCACCCGACCTGGCTCTGCTGCCTCAGCCGATCCTTCCACCGTAACGTCCCCATCAATCTCTTCTTCAACGGCAGTCACTGCTCCACCAACAATTATTGCCTCACCGGCAGGCATTACTTCACCGGCAGGCATTGCTTCACCGGCAGGCATTGCCTCACCGGCAGGCATTACTTCACCGGCAGGCATTACCGTATCATCAGAAGATAATTCCAAATCCACCTCATGGAATTCCGGTCCCTCTCCAAATGGCTCTCCGCCTTCCTGTTCTTCCTGTATATTTGCTTCCTCCATAACTGTATCCCTGGCGGAGGCGGTATCTGCCGTGCGTGATAAAAACTGAATTGCCGCACACGAGCAGATCAGTCCGGCGGCGCATATCAGAGCTGCCGACAGAACTCTTCCGGTCAGTGTCTTTTCCTTTCGATTCAAGGTTTTTTTTTCGCGTTTTCCCGAAAAAGCCGCCTTATACAGCTGCTCCCAGAATTCTCCGGCATCGCTATACCTTGATGACTGCGCAAGGTTCATTGCCTTCAGGATCACTTTTTCCGTTTCTTCCGTCCCCTGATCTCCCAGCGGAATCAGGCTTCTGCCGTGCTGCCGTTCCGGAGCGTCAACCGGACTTCTCCCGGTCAGACAGTAGTATACGGTAGCTCCCATAGAATAGACATCTGTACTTTTTCCGGGCTTTCCCTCAAAGGTGTACTGCTCCGGTGCCGCATAACCCCTCCGATACGAAAGCTGAAGCGGCTTTCTGTCATCGGTCAGTCTGATCGCGCATCCAAAATCAAGGAGCCTGGCGGTGCCATCTGATGAGATCATGATGTTGTCAGGACTTATATCTTTGTGAATAATGCCCCTGTCATGCATTGATGCAACCGCCATGGCAGCCTCATTCAGCATGGTACACACCTGCCTTAAAGGCAGATGACCTCCCTTCTCCCTCACATATTCCCTGAGGGTCGTGCCCTCCAGCAGCTCCATCACTATATATGCGGTATTATTAGCCTCAAAGTATTCCCTGACACGCACAATCCCGGGCATTTCACGGTTCCCCAGCTGCGCAAGTACTCTGGCTTCCTCAAGCAGGTTCCTGCGGTTCTCTTCGTACTGAACCCGGTATTTAGCAGGTGCAGTTACATTGCCTTCTGCATCTCTGCTGCATATCTTTCTCAGAAAAAGCTCCTTTATAGCCACACAGACCTGAAGGCTGCTGTCAAATGCAGCATATGTGATCCCAAACCCGCCGCAGCCGATCACTTCACGGATAGTATAATGACCCTTGAGTATATAGGAGGCGGGCAGAGCGATGTCTTTTACATCATAAAAATCCCCCACAATGCTTTCCTCCTGATTCATAAATTTTGAACCAGTATAGCATGTGGGGGATATAATTTCCACAATTATTCAGATATTTCGGTCGCAAATTTCGACAATTTTCGACATTTTTCGACAATTCGACAATTTTCGACATTCAAAAACGCAAAGCAAACACAGGGGACGGTTCCTGATGCTGACTCATCAGCACCGTGAACCATCCCCTGTGTTCATCTCCTGCCTTTTTTACAGCTCCTGATGTCCTTACGTAAGATCAACCTGCCATATATGGCAGTCCCTTGTTCCAACCACGATATGATTATTATACACGGCCGGAGATGCTTCTATAACACCGTCCGATAATGCCAGGGCATCATGCTCAGCGCCCGTATGCCCGTCGATCAGATACATTTTTCCGTCACTGCTGCAGTATATTACCTGACCGTCATCGGTCTGGCTGTATATACACACAGGAGATGACCAGGCATATCCTGATCTGTGCTCCCAGTTAACTTTACCGTCTGACTTGCTGATGCACGCGAGTACTCCCTCATAGCTTTCGCCGGTCCTTGATACCGTCACATAAATGTAATCCGACAGATCATGTTCGCCGCAGGCTATAGTCGACTGTACACCGCCCGACAGATCCTCGACCGTCTCGCAGTTATAATCTGTATGCCAGACTATCTCGCCGGTCTCGGCATCTATCTTCCATATCGGGATAGTCGCCACGTCATAGCTTCGCCAGCCCAGGTGGAATGAAGTACTTATATAAAGGTACAGATGCCCGTCCTCGACAGAAGCCACCGGAGAGCAGTTCGTATCATCCAGAACATCCTGAACCCACACAAGCTCCATGGTGTTCAGGTTTATACACATAAAGTTTCCGCCGTTATCAGCAACAAAGAGGTACCCTTCATAGGCAACGGCACTGTCCTCCATACCCAGCCAGTAGCTGTAGTCGCTTGTCCTTGTTCCCCAGTATCTCCACTTCACAACATGCGAGGGGTTGACGGACAGGGTTCCGGCATCTTTATCATAATTGGTATTCAGCTTCATCATATAAAGAATACCGTTTTCCCCCGGGTATATGAGCGTATCCGTTTCCGCGTCAACCAGTGCGGACGAATCATAGAATGTTACATTTCGCAGCTCATAATCATAGTCCGCATAACCGAACTGGTACATTGTACTGCAGTCCAGCAGATTTATTATGAATACCCTTGCATTGCCCTCATCACTGTTGATACCGGCTCCCAGATACATTATCGGATAACCGCGCGGATCGAGCGCTCCGGCTCCCTTGAAGGTGTATCCCAGGAAAAGGTCGTCCCTTGTGCGTTCGCCCGTCTCCAGGTCCAGGAAGTAAACATGCCCGTCCATACAGGCATATATCACTTCGACAAGGTCGTCCTTATTCTTGGCAGAGTCATACATGTTCATGTGGGCTTTGACTTCCTTCGGCCATTTCTGCATCAGGCACTGCCCTGTCCAGCCGCTGCCCGACCAGTAATTTCCATTATGGGAAAGGCTGCTTGTCTCTACAGACCAGACACTGTTCAGTTTAAGATCCTTATAAGAAGCAAAACCATAAGCCGGCCTGTTGCGGAAATTATTCCCGCGGAAACCGACAATTCCTTCAACCTCCGTATACTCGCTGCCTGTACCGAAGCTTATGTTCCCATCGGGCTGATACTCGGACGGTCCGGAGAGCAGTTCCCCGTCAAGCAGGATATTCGTATACTGGATCAGGTTTGAAGGCTGGGTGGATTCAACCGCATGCGGATGGAACTCCGCCGGAGCCGGATCCACAGCCGCAGTCCTTAAATCCTGTGCGGGCTCCTCTGCCTCACTTCCGGTTTCGTCATCGCCAGTGCCTTCACCTGTATCTCCGGTATTATCAGCGTTTTCTGCTGTCTTTACTTCCGTACCCTCAGTCACTGCCGAAGGATTCCCCTGCATCACAGCCGCTTTCCTTGAATCGGCCGTTGTGATCTTTCCAGGACGGACATTGTTCACGATCAGCATCACTAAAGATGCAATAAGCAGTACCGCTTCGGCCATCTGCAATATCTTAACTGCTTTTTTCTGTCTGCGGTATCTTCCGGCCCTGCTTTTATTATTATTCGCCATTTTCTACTCTTTTCCGATCCATAAATCCATAATACTGCAAATGTCGAAAACGCGTCTCGCTGCAGCTGCAGTTTATGCCCTGCTTTTTCCGGCATTCATGTCTTGTAAAGGATCCAAAACCTCATCAGCAGTATCAGTATCCGTTCTGTTCTGATGCCGAAGGCGCATATCCACTGCACTCAGGAAACAGCATAAATGTTCATGCCCCTTAAACTACTTTAAACAGCATATTTCTTGTACAGGGCCACATGGTCATTGATGCAGTTGATCTCACTGTCAGAATTAGCCGTTACGCATATGTAGGGCGTGCCGGAAGCTGAAACCTCATAGCTTACAGCACAATAACCGGACTGGGTCACGAAGCCTGTCTTCGCGGCGATAACTTCCCCGCCTGAATCCTTATCTTCTATGTTGCGGAGGAACCAGTTGGAAAGCACCAGGTCCTCTTTGCCTTCTTCTGTTGCAGGAATAGTATAGACCTTTGTAGATAAAACCTCACGGGCCGCATCGCTCACCAGAGCCGCTTTCATAACAGCAGCAATATCTGTCAGTGTGCAGTAATGATTCTCATCATAAAGTCCGGAAGGATCGGTAAAATGAGCTGTATCTGACAGTCCGTAGCTTGTGAGCTGATTATTCATGAGCTCCACAAATTCTTCCATTGTGTCCCCGCCTGATACCACAAGCGCGGCAACGGCCTCCCCTCCGGAAGGAAGAATGGCACCATACATCAGATCACGCACCGAATAGGCTTTGCCGTTTTCAAATCCTGCAGCGCTGAGGCCGTTGCTAAGGCAATAATTGATCATATCGTCTGTTATGGTGACCGGCCCGGGATTGTCCGGAAGTATATATTCAGAAACGCAGAGAAGCGTCAGGACTTTCGTCATGGATGCCGGAGAGATCCTGTCCTCTTCACCGTTTGCAACGACGATAGTATCATCGCTCAGGTTAATGAGCACGCAGTTTTTGCTGGTGATCTCGCCTTCCGCCGGCGTCTGTGTCGCAGGTGTTTTTGTGAAGGTAACACCATAGTTGACCTGCTTGTCACCGATCATCAGTACCGGCGCTTCTTCAACAGTCTCTTCTGCCGCAGCTTCTTCCCCCTCTGCGGCTGTTTCCGCCGTGGCAGCTTCCGCCGCCGTCTCCTCTGCAGGAGCTGTCTCAGTGCCGGCTATCTCCGTTGAAGCCGTATCTGCAGTCTCAACCGTCTCCTTTTTTGAAAGGAACGTGATCCCGCGCTCTTCGAGCATCTTTGCGGCCCTCCCTGTGCCCACGAGAACGATCGCGGCAACGATAGCAGCCAGAAGGATGACAAGAATAACAGTTAACAGAACCCTGAGCCACTTATGCTTTCTCATATCTCTTCCCTCTCATCACGAAATGACATCAGCTGTCCGCCATGTCCCGGCACGGCAGAACAGTTATTGCAGCGGCAAAACGCCAAACTCTTCAGCCTTTTATTATACACCGTAATTCGCATATTGTCACTTATTAATTTGGCAATGTAAGACAGTCCTTCCATGGCTATTTTCTCCTCCCCCGTACGCTTTTTCAAATAATTAGAGGGTGTGAATATTTTCACACCCTCTTTCCTTCAGCTGTATCGGCCCGCCCGTTTCCGGAAGCTTCACTTATACCGGACTCACTGCTCAAACTCCGCCGATGCGACCGAATCACTGTTGACCGGAAATGTAAAATATGTATCTGTGTATGGTTCATCCTCCAGCGTAAAATGCCACCACTCTTCTGCCAGAGGCCTGAAGCCATGCGATGTCATTGCCTCACGGAGCAGCATACGGTTTGCGTACTGTTCTTCAGTGATATCAGTGTAATCAGGATGCGAAAGCTCTCCGAAATAGTCAAAGGTTCCGCCCATGTCGACTTCTTTTTCTGTCTTCATGTCAAACAGAGTGAGGTCTACAGTGCTGCCTCTGCTGTGCCCGGAGTGCTCCGCTATATAACCCTGCGGGAAGAGCACGCTTTTGTCCAGTTCAGGATAAAAGTACTCTTTCATCCGGGTGTCATCGGCGTCCTGTGCCCAGTTGACGAAATTTGTCACGGCTTCCTGTGGGCGGTAGGCCTCATATATCTTAAGGCGATAGCCCCGGGACACCAGGTCGTCGCTGACCTCCTTAAGAGCCGCGGCGGCTTCTTTTGTTAGAAAAGCGACCGGTTCCTCATAGCCGTCTATCCGGTCACCCACAAAATTGTAGGTGGAGTAATAACGTATCTCAAGTATTGCATCAGGCACTGCTTCCGTAAGAAGCACAAAATCCGAAGAATCATCAGACAGCTTCACACCGTCTTCGCTTATCGTTTCAACAATTCCGCTCCCGTCATCAATAACAGATGCCGTTTCCGTCTCCGCCAGACAGGCAGATGAAACCACAATTGCCAGGCATAAAGACACAGCCAACGTTCTTTTCTTCATATTAGACTCCATTTCCCCGCCCTTACAGACGGTACAAATACTTCTTTCACACCGGTTTCCATTCAGCAGCCATTCACGAAAGTGTTATATTACAGTATTCTTTTTCCGTCCAGAACCGCTTCGGTCAGCACATCCCCGGCATACCTGAGCTTGAGTGAGAAAAACTCCCTGTTCTCTGCAAGAAGCCTGAAAAAGATTTTGTCACCCTCCCACAGATGCAGCCCGTCTATGTCGCTCTTATTTACCCATTCAAGATCACCCTCGCTGCAGGTTATCATCTTGCCGGTCCAGCCGTCTGCTGTATAGAGAAACATATATTCCGTACCCCAGGTGTCCGAGATAAACGTTACGATGCCCCGCAGTCGGTATGAAGTCAGATCAAAGCCCGTCTCTTCTTTTACTTCACGCAGAAGGCAGTCCTCAGGCGACTCATCCTTCATAAAATGCCCGCCAACGCCTATCCATTTGTCATGATTGAGGTCGCCTTCTTTTTTAACACGGTGCAGCATAAGATACTGATCATCTCTCTCAAGATAGCACAAAGTCGTCATATCCGATATCATTTTGATCCCCATCCCCTGCCTGCATGAACATCCATCTGTTTTACCTCCAAATTAAAACCCGGCATTACGGGCTGTGCGCCAAACTTATGCCGGGCTGTGCGCTAAACTTATGCCGGGCCGCGCGCCGGACTTGCGCCGGGACACGAACCCGCTGCAGCAGCGCATTTCTCTGCGCAGCCCCGTTATCCGCCTAATTTTTCTTTAAAAACATACACCGTATTGCATTCAATACAGCGATCACCATCACCCCAACATCTGCAAAGATTGCCGCCCACATGTTGGCTATTCCTAATGCTCCGAGGACAAGGCACAAAATCTTTACCCCGATAGCAAACCAGATATTCTCATGCACTATGCGCAGGCATTTTCTGGAAATACGAACGGCTGTTGAGATTTTCAGAGGATCATCATCCATAAGGACAATGTCTGCAGCTTCGATCGCTGCATCAGAGCCCATGGCTCCCATTGCAATTCCTATATCCGCGCGCGACAGGACCGGGGCATCATTTATACCGTCACCAACAAAAGCCACCTTGTCATTTTCAGATTTTTTCCCGTTTATCAGTTCTTCTACCTTCCGTACCTTGTCGGCAGGAAGCAGGTTACTGTAAACCGATCCTATGCCAAGCTCAGAAGCAACCGCTTCAGCTGTTTCCTTTGTATCGCCTGTCAGCATTACAATGTCTGAAACGCCATTCTTTTTAAGCTCTGTAACCGCTTCTTTGCTGTTTTGCTTAATCACATCAGAGATAACGATATGCCCCTCATACTCACCGTCAATAGCCACATGCAGTATAGTTCCGCCAAGATGGCAGTTATGCCACTTCGCTCCGACTCTGTCCATGAGTTTCCCGTTGCCTACCGCGATCATCCGGCCATTCACCTTCGCAACGACGCCGAGACCTGCAATCTCCTCAACAGTCTCTACGATGCAGTCATCAGCCTCATTGGGATAAGCCTCCCTCAGTGAAACTGCGATGGGATGAGTGGAATATCTCTCCACATGTGCTGCCATATGGAGCAGCTCTTCCTCATCAAGCCGGTCCGGATGAACTGCCGCAACCTCAAAGACGCCCTTAGTCAGTGTACCTGTCTTGTCAAAAACGACCGTTTTCGTCTGAGAAAGAATCTCAAGAAAATTAGATCCCTTTACAAGCACACCGTTCCGGCTTGCGCAGCCGATCCCGGCAAAGAAAGAGAGCGGGATACTGACAACCAGAGCGCATGGGCAGCTGATAACAAGAAATGTAAGTGCCCTGTATATCCACTCGCCCCATAATGGCTCTCTTCTGATAAGCATTAATGCAAGCGGCGGCAGTACCGCAAGTGCAGCTGCCGAGCCTACCACCACCGGCGTATATACCCTGGCAAATTTTGATATGAAATTTTCCGACCTGGATTTTCTGGAGCTGGCATCCTCGATGAGTTCCAGTACCCGGGATGCCGTGGATTCTCCAAACTCTTTAGTGGTCTCAATCCTGAGCACACCACTTAAGTTGATGCAGCCGCTCATAACCTCTTGCCCGGCCTTTACATCCCTGGGTACAGATTCTCCTGTAAGCGCCGCCGTATCCAGAGAGGAGCTTCCTTCCGTAACAATGCCATCAATGGGTATCCGCTCTCCCGGCTGTACAACTATGATAGTCCCCGGCTCAACATCGTCGGGATCCACCTTTTCAAGCTGGCCATTCTCACCCTCAACATTCGCATAGTCAGGCGCGATATCCATAAGATCCGAAATATTCCGGCGGCTTTTCCCAACCGCATAGCTCTGGAACCATTCACCGATCTGATAGAACAGCATGACCGCGATCGCCTCGTTGTAATCTCCGTTCTTTTTATAAACAGCCAGGCCGATTGCGCCCAGAGTAGCTATCGTCATCAGCAGACACTCATCAAGCGGCTGCCTGTTTTTGATCCCCTTAAATGCTTTTACAAGAATATCGTATCCTATGATCAGATAAACCGCAATATAAAGAATAAAACGCAGCCACCCTGACACCGGTAAAAAACGCAGCAGAATGACCAGCGCTGCAGCGACAAGAATACGTGTGAGGTTTTTTTTCTGCTTACTGTTCATACATGTCTCTTTTCTACTACAATGATTACTGTTACAAAGTAAGACAGGGGACGGTTCTCTGTCTTATTCTCATAAGACAGAGAACCGTCCCTGTCTTACTTTAAGATTAAAGAAAGATCTCGCAGTCATCCTCTACTTTTTTGCAGTTCTTCCGCACTTCCTGCATTACAGAATCAACGTCTGCTCCTTCCTCAAACTCCACCTTCATCTTAAGCGTCATAAAACTGACCGTTGCACTTTTAACTCCCGCTGTCTTATTGGCGGCCTCCTCCATCTTATTTGCACAATTAGCGCAATCCACATCGATCTTGTATGTTTTTTTCATTTTTATCCCCTTTCATTTAAACATTTGTTTAATCGTTATATACATGTTAACACTATAATGCTCTCCTGTCAATATTCTTTTATTGAAAAAAAGGACTTTGTGAGGTAATATGAATAAGATAACCGAGGGCTGATTTGAATAGTTACAAATAAACCTGCTCACCGGAGAAAAACATATGACAAACGACAGCAGATTTGATCTTCAGAAATACTTAACTCATGGTGTTGAAAAGGTGGTGGCAGAAGCCATCAAAGCCACATTAACAAACCCAAAAGAGAGCGCCTTCATGGTAAAATTTGCCGCTGCGAGCAGAGCCGCTTCAAAAAGGCGCAGGAAAGCGGAGGATTCCGGAGAGCATATCCCTCCATTTCTCATCGCCAGCATCACCAGCCAGTGCAATCTTCACTGTGCCGGCTGCTATTCCAGGTGCAATCATGCAACGGTGGATTCAGCCCCTGTGAAACAACTCACCGCCGATGAATGGCTGCATATCTTTGATGAAGCTGATGACCTTGGAATAAGCTTCATTTTGCTTGCCGGCGGCGAACCTATGCTGCGCCGTGATATTATCGAAGCCGCCGGAAAAAGGCCCGGAATTCTTTTCCCGGTATTTACCAACGGCACCTTTATGGATGAAAAATACTTTGATCTTTTTGACCGGTGCCGTAATCTGATCCCGATCATGAGCATCGAGGGCGGGAAAGAGATCACCGATGCCCGCCGTGGCAGCGGAATATACGACAGGCTTATCGCCAATATGGATGAGCTTTACCGCCGGGGACTGATCTTCGGCGCATCAGTGACCGTGACAACTGAAAATCTGACAAGAATATCCTCGGACACTTTTCTGGCACAGCTTATCAGCCGGGGCTGCAAGGCTGTAATCTTTGTCGAGTATGTCCCTGTCACAGAAGAGAGCAAGGAGCTCGCTCCCTGCGATGCTGACCGCGAATACCTGAAGGGTGAAATTGCCCGTCTCCGCAACAGATACCCGGAGATGGTGTATATATCCTTCCCGGGAGACGAAAAATCATCCGGAGGCTGTGTAGCCGCGGGAAGAGGTTTTTTCCATATAAACAGCCATGGAGGGGCCGAACCATGTCCCTTCTCTCCGTATTCAGACATCAACGTACGCGACACTTCACTGCGTGAAGCGATACGATCACCACTGTTCCTTGCACTTCAGAAGGAAGGCGTACTGCTTGAAGATCATCCCGGCGGATGCGTCCTTCACGAAAAACGGGCACAGGTAGAAGAGATTTTAAGACAGGGGACGGTTCTCTGTCTTACTTTTAAACAATAAGACAGGAACCATCCCCCTGTCTGCTAAACAATAAGACAGAGAACCGTCCCCTGTCTTGTTTTATTAATAACAGGAGGCATCCTGATGGATGAAAAGAAGATTCTCCCACATGATCACGGTTCCGGCAGATCCTGTGAAAAGATCATGAGATCAATGCCTGATGCCGAAACAGTTTCAAACGTTGCGGACGCTCTTAAACAGCTGGGCGACCCGTCAAGGCTTCGTATTTTCTGGCTTCTGTGCCATACTGAGGAATGTGTCACGGATATCGCGGAATATGTAGAAATGTCAAGTCCCGCCGTTTCGCACCACCTCAGGCTGCTCAAAGCGGCAGGACTCATAACTTCAAGAAGAGCCGGAAAAGAAATGCTCTACAAAGCGTCAGGATCCGCCATGGCCGACGCTTTTCATCACATTATAGAAAAGCTGGCAGAAATATCCTGCCCCGGCTGAACACAAGAAATGGTTCTCTGTGTTCTTAAGGAGCCTTGTTTATTCTCATGAAAAAAGACCGTACAATGAACATGACCGCAGGAAAGCCGTATTATCTCCTGCTCGTGTTTTCAGATACCTGACCTTCAATAAGGCCAACCCCTGACACATGGGGCTGCTTCGGAACATAAGGGGGCTGTGAAAAAGAATACTTTTTCACAGCCCCCTTATGTTCATCCCTGTATCAAAACCTTCATTTTACCGCCGCACACCATTCCCTCTTCCCCGGCGATATCATTGTTCATCTCCACAGTTATGCACTTCTGCTTCCCGGTACCGGCCAGTCGGTATGCTTCCTTCAGGGCTTCTGCTTCCCCGCACCCGCCTCCTATAGTACCGGTTGTCCGGAAGTTTTTATCCGTCATCATTATCGCACCGGATTTGACCGGGGTTGAACCGCTGGTCTCGAGTACTATCATGGCTGCCTTCGGTACGTCATCGAAGGCCAGTCGTCTCAGAAGTCCCAGATCGACATCTTCTGTGATAAGCATCCTGCTGCCGGAGTGACGGTTCAGTCCGGCTCTTCGCACCTCAATCAGCTCTGCCGCAACAGAAACAGCTATCTCGTTCACTGTCAGGGCATTTACCGGAATCCCTATCGGTGCATGGATCTTCCCGAGATCTTCAGCCAAAAAGCCTTCCTCCTCCAGCTGTTTATAAAGTCCGGCAACTCTGCGTTTTGAACCTATCATGCCCAAGTACTTCGGAAATATACCATCTGCAAGGATCTTTCTCAGGCACTGTGCATCAAACCTGTGTCCCCGGGTAAGGACCGCCACATAATCGTCATCTTTTATCCCGAATCTTTCTATCGCATCAGAAAAGTCATCGCATATAACCTCCGATGCCTCCGGAAACCGGATATGGTTTGCGAAATCCAGCCTGTCATCCGCTACAGTGACAGAAAACCCAAGATCTGAAGCGTATCTGCAAACCGGCTGTGAAACGTGCCCCGCGCCAAGGAGAAGCAGCCTCTCACCGGGTCTGAAAACTCTGGTATACTCTGTTCCTTCTATATTATAAGTGAGTGCAGACCGTTTACCCGACGCGGCCATTTCATATATATCTTTATACCTGTCGAAATTATCTTCCTGATTCCCAGGCCCTGCGGCTCTGTGAATTGCTCCGTCCACGCCGCCTCCGCCAAGAAGGCTGTTATTCGCAGCATTAACTATTGCATCCACATCTGAAAGCTTAGTGATATCTGCCTTTATCATGCGAATCTGAGTCGACTTTATAGTCTTTTCCATAAAAACCTTCATTTCTTTCTTAGCTGTTATAATCTTGTTTCCTTCCGAACCTATGCAGCCACCTTTCCCGCTTACGCCGGACAATACCTGCGGTTTATCAGTTTCTCTGTCTGTCTCAAATGCTTAGGCACTGTCCACAAATAACTTCCGAAATCTGCTTGTTTAAATTCCGCCCTGACTGCGTTGTCGTCGGTCGCCGCAGCCCGCTGCGCCTCCTTCCTCCGCCTTGCAGGGCGAAATTTATCCTGCGCATCTTTCGGAAG
>JAFUCO010000060.1 GCA_017459635.1 Blautia sp.
ATAGCTGCCCTTCCTTCGGCACTGTCTGAGCGCTTTTTGCGAGTTTGCCGAAGGAAGGGCTAATAGGCGACGCAGCAGTTACTCTGCCAGAGGCCGCGGTTCCGTACATATGGTCAGTCCTCCCCCTACAGCGTCCGACTCGCCAAAATCTTTTCGATACCATAGTACCAAAAATTCCAATCTATAACACTAACTAAATGACAGGGGACGGTTCTCTGTCTTACTTTAAAAAAAGTAAGACAGAGAACCGTCCCCTGTCTTATTTATGCGAACGGCATCTTAACCTGCATTGCTTCGTTGTCTACTATATATGAGTAGTCGTAATCGATCTCTTCGCTGGTTTTATCGGTGTCAAGGGCATTGAATGACTCATCGAGGAAGGCTTTGAATGGATCCCAGGTGGTAAGTACCAGTGAAAGCTGGTGTCCCGGCTGAACGGTATACACTGTCGGCAGCATGTATATCGTATAATCATAGAACTCTCCGGCCTCGAGTACCTGAGTTTCCGTATACTCGCTGGAATCATAACCACATCCCGGGTTGGTCAGATCCGTCCATCCAAAGGTAATGTTCTTGGCCTTTGTGGAATCCTGTACCGGTTCTATTATATTGCTGTCTCCCCAGGAACCGGCGCCTTCATATTCTCCGATAATACTTACAGGCACGTCATTTTTAATTGCTTCCTTGTTCATATATGCGTTAAAGCTTGAACCATCCTCCATTGTATCCACCAGAACCGCGGTGATCATCAGGCCTTCATACTCAGTGATCTCTGACGACAGCTTCAGATGAATCTCAGGCACTCCGTATATTGTGTCTTCTCCCTCAGGCAGAATAAGCGGATAAACAGCGGCATGCTTTTCGTCAAGTCCGATATAGTAAGTGCTGCTTGCATCAGTTCCTGCCTGAACAGCCTCATTTGCGATTTCGGCCAGGCCCTTGGATGAAATCACGTTCCTTGAGGATTCCGAATAAGCCTCAACATCGATATAGTTAAAATCTCTCCATTTGTCATAGACCGTCCATTCACCGTCAACATTTGACTGCACCATAACATCTGCCATATTCTCGGCATCATTTTCAATGCCATACAGATAATGTGCCAGCCATCTGTTCTGAATCTCGTTCCAAAGCTCTCCGTTGACTATATGGTTGTCTGTAGTAGTGTGCCCTTCCTGATGAAGCACCAGCTTCACATTCTGTCCGGCGTTCTGGAAGGCCTGTACCATCATGTCAGCATGCTTTGTTTCTACATTGAAATCATTAAGCCCCTGCTCGATAAGCGCAGAGCATCTGATATTCTCCCAGTCGTGTGAATAGTCCGTTTCTTCCCAGATGGGTCCGAAATTCCCGTTGGTATCTGCCTGATCTTTTGATATCTGATAGAGCCATGAAGCATACTCCTGGTTCAGGACCGTCCAGTCCTTGTCAAGGAACAAAGCTCCGCAGTTATTAAATGCCAGTGAATCCGCGTAGTTCACTTCAAATATCGTGGCTACACCCTGTGAATTAGTGTAATCATACCAGTTGGCAATGCCCGCAGCCGGAATTATCGTTACCAGTCCCTCTACGCCTGTAGTTGCCACCTCGAAGGGCAGCGTACCACCGTAGGAGCATCCGGCCATCGCGACCTTCCCGTTGGACCAGTCCGCTTTTATCTGAATATTGTTTGTCTTATCCGTAAAAGCTACCCTGCTGCCGTTCAGCCATTCTACTACAGCCTTGTGGCTGTCTCTTTCAAGGTGCGTGCCGCAAAGCTCAAACCCTTCAGAGCCATAGGTTCCTATACCGGAAGCTACAACTACAGCATATCCCCGGGACAGATAATAATCATAAACCTGTGCATAGCCGCATCCCGTATTCCCGGAATGTGGTACCGAATAATTCCAGTCACGCCAGGGCTCAATATCCTCTGCCGCTTCCAGGCTGCTCATCTCACCTGCAATCTCCCGTTTTTCACAATCCCTGTACAGACTGTCATAATCAAATGGGGTTTCATTATAAAACTCTTCTGCCTCGCGGTCATCGATCGTTCCTGCTCCATATGGAGTAGGATCATAGATCGTTCCCGCTTTATACTTTCCTTCGGCAGCCGCGCGCGGAACCTCAACAAGAGCCTTGACAAGATCAGCCTTGCCGTCATTATCGGTGTCATTGTCCGTTTCAACGTACACGCAAAAGCGGAGGATATCGCTGTCCTCATTAGTGTACTCCGTGGCGCGCATATCCGAAACCTCAAACACCGGCTGAAGAGCGCCGTCCTCCACTTTTAATACATCACTGAGCCGGTCAGGCGCGTCCGAATTCTCTTCCTCCGCAGAAAGAGCCGGGTCAGCGTCTGCATTCTCTTCTGCAGCCGAAAGCACCGTATCTGCGTCTGCGTTCTCTTCTGCCGCCGGTACAATGCTTCCGGCTGCAAGACATAACAGCAGTCCTCCCGCGAATGCATATTTTTTCAGGTTATCCAGTGAATGTAATGAGTACTTTTTTCTTTTTGCCACTTTTAATTCTCCTTCCTGTGTATTTAAGTTTTATTTATGTGAAGACGATATGCATAAATCTGTAATTGCTGCTGTATACGTCTCAGTTGCAGGCGGCTGGTACTGCCTCCTGTCTTGCAGGCTTTGATCTCAGTATTCTATCCCTTTTCTGGCTTTTATGCCCTTCTGAAAAGGATGCCTTTCACACCGCATCTCCGTAATATAGTCTGCAGCCTCAAGCATCCACGGTTCCGGGTTCCGCCCGGTTATCACCGTCTCACGCTCTTCCGGACCTTCAAGAACCGCGTGCATCGCGCTTTCGGCAGAGATCATATTGAAGGAACGCGCTGCACACAGCTCATCAAGCACAAGAACATCACATTCCAGCGAGAGCACATGCGCAAGAGTTTTTTCATACCGGTCAGCCGCCTCTTTTTTCTCAGCTTCCGACATTTGAGAGGTAAAGCCGGTTTCCGGCGGACCGGAAAACACCTCAGCGCCAAGTTTCCTTAGCGGGCTTATCTCACCGCTTTTCCCGTTTTTCAGGAACTGCATTATAACCACTCGCCTGCCCTGCCCAAGAGCCCTTAGCGCAAGCCCCATAGCTGCAGTAGTCTTCCCTTTTCCCTCTCCGTGATAAAGATGAATAAGGCCGTGCATTTATGCTCCTCCCTGTCTGTTTTCATTATTATTGCATTTTACCCCGGTATAGATTAAGCAATCGCTCCTTAATGAAGCACTCCCACAGTAAGGCACTGTCCACAAATAACTTCCGAAATCTGCTTGTCTAAATTCCGCCCTGACTGCGTTGTCGTCGGTCGCCGCAGCCCGCTGCGCCTCCTTCCTCCGCCTTGCAGGGCGAAATTTATCCTTCGCATCTTTCGGAAG
>JAFUCO010000009.1 GCA_017459635.1 Blautia sp.
CGGAATCTCGCCCTTACGGGCTTCATCGCCGTTTCACGGCTGGATTCCTCATGAAGGGCTCAGACCCTGTAAGGAAATATACTCTGCTCTGCTCATGCAAGCATGGCAGAGCAGAGTATATTTCCTTACGGCCGTGAATATTAACAAAAAACTTAAAAAACAATTTGACTTCCCTTAATAATTGTGTTACATTAGAGGATGCATTATTGTGGAAACTTACGCCTATTGTCGTGTTGACAGTACATAACAACCAGCACAGTCTAATAAAAGCAGGGGTGAAACGTCAATGGAAAAAAACAGAATTCGTTCTGTAAAAACTGGAAGAAGCATGCGTATGAGCTACCAGAGGCAGCAGGAAGTCCTGGAAATGCCCAATCTGATCGAAGTCCAGAAGGACTCCTATCAGTGGTTCCTGGACGAAGGGCTGAAGGAAGTGTTTGATGATATCTCTCCCATCAAAGATTTCAGCGGCAAGCTCAGCCTGGAATTCACAGGCTTTACATATTCCGAAGATGATGCCAAATATACCATTGAGGAATGTAAAGAACGTGACGTAACATACAGTGCACCGCTCAAAGTCCGCGTCAGACTGATCAACAAGGAAACAGAGGAGATCAACGAGCACGAGATATTCATGGGCGAACTGCCCCGCATGACTGCAACGGGAACGTTTGTAATTAATGGTGCGGAACGTGTTATTGTAAGCCAGCTTGTAAGGTCCCCGGGCATTTATTATGCTATCACACACGACAAACTCGGCAAAAAGCTTTTTTCAAGTACGGTAATCCCAAACCGCGGCGCATGGCTCGAGTATGAGACGGATTCCAATGATATATTCTACGTCAGAGTGGACAGGACCCGTAAGGTTCCGATCACTGTACTCATCCGTGCACTCGGTGTCAGCACCAATGCTGAGATAGTCCAGCTTTTCGGCGAGGAACCCAAGATTCTGGCAAGCTTCGGGAAGGATACTTCCACCAACTATCAGGAAGGCCTTCTTGAACTGTACAAAAAGATCCGTCCGGGCGAGCCGCTGGCGGTTGAGAATGCTGAAAGCCTGATAATGGCAATGTTCTTTGATCCCCGCAGGTATGACCTGGCCAAAGTGGGACGTTATAAATTTAACAAAAAGCTTCATTTTAATAAGCGTATCGTAAGCCATACTCTGGCAGAGGATGTAGTAGATCCGATGACCGGAGAAATTCTGTATGAAGCCGGCACAAAAGTAACGAGAGAGATAGCCGACAGAATCCAGAACGCCGCTGTTACCCATGTATGGATACGCGGTGAAGAGCGCGATATCAAAGTCCTTTCAAGCATGATGGTCGATATCCGTTCCTTTATCCCCGAAATGGAGGATCCTAAGGAATACGGAGTGACAGAGCTGGTTTATTATCCGGCTCTCCGCCAGATACTTGAGGAGAACGATTCCTTCGAGGACATAGCCAGGGCAGTGCAGCGCGACATTCATGACCTGATCCCGAAGCATATCACAAAAGAAGATATTTTTGCTTCTATTAATTATAATATGCATCTGGAGTACGGCATCGGCAATGATGACGACATCGATCATCTGGGCAACCGCCGTATACGTGCAGTGGGCGAGCTGCTCCAGAACCAGTACAGGATCGGTCTTTCAAGGCTTGAAAGAGTTGTACGTGAGAGAATGACAACACAGGATACGGAGAATATCTCTCCGCAGTCCCTGATTAATATAAAACCGGTAACAGCCGCCGTTAAGGAGTTCTTCGGATCCTCACAGCTTTCACAGTTCATGGATCAGAACAACCCGCTCGGTGAGCTTACGCACAAGAGGCGTCTTTCCGCACTTGGTCCCGGCGGTCTTTCCCGTGACCGTGCAGGTTTCGAGGTGCGTGACGTTCATTATTCCCACTACGGAAGAATGTGCCCGATCGAGACCCCTGAAGGTCCAAACATCGGACTTATCAACTCCCTTGCATCATACGCAAGGATTAACCAGTACGGTTTTGTCGAGGCGCCTTACCGCAAGATCGACAAGACCGATCCGGCCAATCCGCGGGTCACTGAAGAAGTTGTTTACATGACAGCGGACGAAGAGGATAACTACCATGTTGCACAGGCGAATGAGGCCCTTGATGCGGAAGGCCACTTCGTCCGTAAGAATGTTTCCGGCCGTTTCCGCGAGGAGACCCAGGAATATGACCGCAGCATGTTTGATTACATGGACGTTTCGCCAAAGATGGTATTCTCTGTGGCGACAGCGCTTATTCCATTCCTGCAGAACGACGATGCCAACCGTGCCCTCATGGGGTCCAACATGCAGCGTCAGGCCGTGCCGCTTCTGACAACTGAAGCTCCGGTCGTCGGAACAGGAATGGAAACAAAGACAGCAGTCGACTCAGGTGTCTGCGTTGTGGCAAAACGTGCCGGTACAGTGGAGCGCAGCACATCGACCGAGATCGTTATCCGCGCTGAGGACGGGTCAAGAGACAGATATAAGCTGACCAAGTTCCTTCGCAGCAACCAGAGCAACTGCTATAATCAGAGGCCTATAGTCAATCAGGGCGAGTGGGTTGAACAGGGAGAAGTCATTGCCGATGGTCCGTCTACATCCAACGGCGAACTTGCCCTCGGCAAAAACCCGCTTATCGGGTTCATGACATGGGAAGGCTACAACTACGAGGATGCTGTACTTCTCTCCGAAAGGCTTGTTATGGACGATGTGTACACTTCAGTACATATCGAGGAATATGAAGCAGAATCCCGTGATACAAAGCTCGGGCCGGAGGAGATAACCCGTGATGTGCCTGGCGTTGGTGACGATGCGCTTAAGGACCTTGACGAGCGCGGCATCATCCGTATCGGAGCTGAAGTCCGTGCAGGAGATATTCTGGTAGGAAAGGTTACCCCGAAGGGAGAAACAGAGCTTACGGCTGAGGAAAGGCTGCTTCGCGCGATCTTCGGTGAGAAGGCAAGAGAAGTACGTGACACCTCCCTCAAGGTACCGCATGGAGAGTACGGTATAGTTGTTGATGCCAAGGTATTCACTAAAGAAAACGACGGGGATGCTCTTCCCGCAGGCGTCAACCAGTCAGTGCGTATTTACATCGCCCAGAAGAGAAAGATCTCTGTCGGTGACAAGATGGCGGGCCGCCATGGAAACAAGGGTGTTGTTTCGCGTGTACTGCCGGTAGAGGATATGCCGTTCCTTCCGAACGGACGCCCGCTTGACATAGTGCTTAACCCGTTGGGCGTGCCCTCACGTATGAATATCGGGCAGGTCCTTGAGATTCATTTAAGTCTCGCGGCAAAGGCACTTGGCTTCAACGTATCTACGCCGGTATTCGCAGGAGCGAACGAGGCTGATATCCAGGATACCCTGGAGATGGCAAATGATTATGTCAATACGGAAGACTTTGAAGAATTCCGTGAAAAATATAAAGACAGTGTAGCTGAGGATGTAATGCAGTACCTTGATGAGCACAAGGACCGCAGGGCCGTATGGAAAGGGGTTCCGATCTCGCGTGACGGCAAGGTAAGGCTTCGTGACGGAAGGACGGGCGAGTATTTTGACAGCCCTGTCACGATCGGGCACATGCATTATCTGAAGCTGCACCATCTGGTGGATGACAAGATCCACGCCCGTTCAACGGGTCCATACTCACTTGTAACACAGCAGCCTCTGGGAGGAAAAGCCCAGTTCGGCGGCCAGCGTTTTGGTGAGATGGAGGTCTGGGCTCTCGAAGCCTACGGCGCATCCTATACCCTGCAGGAGATCCTGACAGTCAAATCCGATGATGTGATCGGACGTGTCAAGACCTATGAAGCGATCATCAAAGGCGACAATATACCCGAGCCGGGTATTCCTGAATCCTTTAAGGTACTTCTTAAGGAGCTTCAGTCGCTTGGTCTGGATGTCAGAGTACTCAGGGACGATCAGACAGAAGTCGAGATCATGGAAACAGTAGACTATACAGACACGGACATCCGTTCCGTGATCGAGGGAGAATCACGCAGACAGGAAGCACAGGATGAACCTTTCGGCCGCCACGGATACACCATGCAGGAATTTGAAGGTGAGGAACTGGTGGACAAGAGTGAAGAGGGAGAAATGGACGATTCGGCAGACGATTTCGATGAATTCCAGGAATCCTTTGATGACGAAGAGTGACGAGAAAGGGGAAGTTTAAATGGCAGAAGCAACCAATACACAGGACAGCTATCAGCCGATGACATTTGATGCCATCAAAATCGGGCTTGCATCCCCTGAAAGGATCAGAGAATGGTCCAGGGGCGAGGTGCTGAAACCGGAGACGATCAATTATCGTACTCTTAAGCCGGAAAAGGAAGGGCTTTTCTGTGAAAAGATCTTCGGGCCTTCGAAGGACTGGGAATGCCATTGCGGAAAATACAAAAAGATCCGTTACAAAGGTGTCGTATGTGACCGCTGCGGCGTTGAGGTGACCAAGTCATCCGTGCGCCGTGAACGTATGGGACATATCGAGCTTGCCGCACCGGTTTCACATATCTGGTATTTCAAGGGTATTCCGTCACGTATGGGCCTGATCCTGGATATTTCGCCGAGGACACTTGAAAAAGTCCTCTATTTCGCAAGCTACATTGTCCTTGACCCGGGAAATACGAGCCTTCAGTACAAACAGGTGCTTTCAGAAAAGGAATATCAGGATGCAAGGGAAGCCTTTGGCAATGCTTTCCGTGCAGAGATGGGCGCAGAGTCCATCAAGGAGCTTCTGGAAGCTATTGACCTTGACAAGGATGCTGAAGAGCTGAAAAAAGAACTGCAGGATGCAGGCGGGCAGAAGAGGGCGCGTATCATCAAGCGTCTGGAAGTGGTCGAATCCTTCCGCGAGTCGGGCAACCGTCCGGAGTGGATGATCATGACAGTCATTCCTGTAATTCCGCCGGATCTTCGTCCTATGGTACAGCTTGACGGCGGCAGATTCGCAACATCCGACCTTAATGACCTGTACCGCCGTATCATCAACAGAAACAACCGTCTTAAGAGGCTCCTCGAGCTGGGCGCTCCGGATATCATAGTCCGGAACGAGAAGAGAATGCTCCAGGAGGCTGTAGACGCGCTTATAGACAACGGACGCCGCGGACGTCCTGTAACAGGCCCCGGCAACCGTCCGCTTAAATCGCTCTCTGATATGCTGAAAGGCAAATCGGGACGTTTCCGCCAGAACCTTCTTGGAAAACGTGTTGACTATTCAGGACGTTCGGTTATCGTCGTCGGTCCCGAGCTCAAGATATATCAGTGCGGTCTTCCGAAGGAGATGGCTATCGAGCTGTTCAAGCCTTTTGTTATGAAGGAACTGGTGGCCAACGGAACATCCCACAATATCAAGAGCGCCAAGAAAATGGTTGAAAAGCTTGACCCGCAGGTTTGGGATGTACTCGAGGATGTCATCAAAGAGCATCCTGTCATGCTGAACCGTGCACCAACACTGCACAGGCTTGGCATCCAGGCATTCGAGCCTATCCTTGTAGAAGGCAAGGCTATCAAGCTGCATCCGCTCGTATGTACTGCATTTAATGCTGACTTCGACGGTGACCAGATGGCTGTGCATCTTCCACTGTCGGTGGAAGCACAGGCGGAATGCCGTTTCCTGCTCCTTTCACCAAACAACCTGCTGAAACCGTCGGACGGCGGTCCGGTTGCGGTTCCTTCACAGGATATGGTTCTCGGGATCTATTACCTGACACAGGAAAGACCTGGCAATAAGGGCGAAGGCAAGTATTTCCGCAACATTAACGAGGCTATTCTTGCATATGAGAATAAGGCCATCACGCTCCAGTCACGCATAAAGGTCAGATGTGAGAAGACCATGCCTGACGGCACCATCAGGCGCGAGAATATCGAATCAACCCTGGGACGTTTCCTCTTCAACGAGATACTTCCCCAGGATCTGGGCTTTGTGGACCGCAGTGATCCGGAAAATGCCCTTAAGCTTGAGGTTGATTTCCTTGTAAAGAAGAAACAGCTGAAACAGATCCTTGAAAAAGTCATCAACAAACACGGCGCAACCAAGACTGCCGAGGTTCTTGACGCAATAAAATCAACAGGATATAAATACTCGACCCAGGCGGCCATGACTGTTTCGATCTCTGACATGACAGTCCCGCCGCAGAAGCCTGAAATGATACAGCAGGCTCAGGACAGAGTTGACCGTATCACCAAAAACTACAAGAGAGGTCTTATCACAGAAGAAGAGCGCTACAAAGAAGTCGTAGCAACCTGGAAGGCTACCGATGATGAGCTTACACATGCGCTGCTCGCAGGACTTGACGCATATAACAATATCTTCATGATGGCTGACTCCGGAGCCCGTGGTTCAGACAAGCAGATAAAGCAGCTTGCCGGTATGCGAGGCCTGATGGCCGATACTACCGGTCATACCATCGAGCTTCCCATCAAGTCGAATTTCCGTGAAGGTCTTGACGTTCTGGAGTATTTCATGTCAGCTCACGGAGCGAGAAAAGGTATGTCCGATACAGCTCTTCGTACAGCTGACTCGGGATACCTGACAAGACGTCTTGTCGACGTATCCCAGGAGCAGATCATCAGAGAGACCGACTGCTGCGAAAACCGCAAAGAGATTTCCGGCATGTGGGTAAAGAGCTTCAGCGACGGCAAGGAGATTACCGAAACGCTGCAGGAGCGTATCACCGGACGATTCTCATGCAATACCATCACAAATAAGAATGGCGAAGTGATCGTAAAGAGAAATCACATGATCACACCGGCGAGAGCGGCCAGGATCATCAAAGAAGGTGTTGATGAGAACGGAAATGCAGTCGAAAAGGTCAAGATCCGTACAGTCCTCACCTGTAAGTGCAAGATCGGTATCTGTGCAAAATGCTACGGCGCCAACATGGCTACCGGTGAGCCGGTACAGGTCGGCGAGTCAGTCGGTATCATTGCAGCCCAGTCGATCGGTGAGCCGGGTACACAGCTTACCATGCGTACCTTCCACAGCGGCGGTGTTGCCGGCGGCGATATCACACAGGGTCTTCCCCGTGTCGAGGAGCTTTTCGAGGCACGTAAACCCAAGGGTCTTGCGATCATTACCGAGATCAAAGGTTATGCGGCTCTTAACGATACCAAGAAGAAGCGTGAAGTTATAGTGACTGATCCTGAGACCGGCGATTCAAAGACATACCTGATCCCGTACAGCTCAAGACTTAAGGATGTTGACGGCAAGTTCCTTGAAGCCGGCGACGAGATAACCGAAGGTTCGATCAACCCACATGACATCCTTCGCATTAAGGGCGTGCGCGCAGTGCAGGATTACATGCTGCGTGAAGTTCAGAAGGTTTACAGGCTCCAGGGTGTTGAGATCAACGATAAGCATATCGAAGTCATCGTGCGCCGTATGCTTAAAAAGATCCGCGTCGAAGAAGCCGGAGATTCAGAATTCCTTCCGGGTACACATGTGGATGTGCTTGAGTTCGAGGATATAAATGAACGCCTGATAGAAGAAGGGCTTACACCGGCCGAAGGTACACAGGTACTGCTTGGTATTACAAAAGCTTCTCTTGCTACAGACTCCTTCCTGTCAGCTGCTTCCTTCCAGGAGACCACAAAGGTACTTACAGAAGCTGCAATAAAAGGCAAGGTCGATCATCTGATCGGACTTAAAGAGAATGTCTGCATCGGAAAACTTATTCCTGCCGGTACAGGCCTGAAACGCTACAGCCGTATCAAGCTTGATACTGGTGAAGAGGAAGAAGAGACAGAGGAAACTTTTATTGAAGAAGAACCGGAAATGATCCTGGGTGAAGAACCTGAAAATGATGATTTTACCGGGGACGAAGATGATGAACCGTATGACATCTCCGATGACGAAGCTGAGGACGATGAAGAAGAGTGACCTGCGAGAATGACGGCTCACAGGAAAAGACGCCAGGAAACCAGCAGGCATTCCGTGCAGCCTGTCATTATGTGAACTCTAATAATAAGGAACAAAGGCTCCGTGCACATGGATATTATCCGTTGTGCGGAGCTTTCTTTATACTTAGGCACTGTCCACAAATAATTTCCGAAATCTGCTTGTTTAAATTCCGCCCTGACTGCGTTGTCGTCGGTCGCCGCAGCATGAATGGTAGCACCAGAATAACTGTCAAAAAAACTTTAATAATACAAAACAGCATTTGCCATGTGCTATTATGGTAATCAGTCAAAGCCGCAGAAAGGAGGGACCATGCTGGTGGCAGACAACAATCGGATCACAGGTACGTCTTCGCACGAGATGCCGGTCTCTCCATGGCCGGAATGGAAGATAGTCGCAAAGGCCGGTGAAGGCTCATACGGCTCAGTATACAAAGCAGAACGTTCAGAACATGGACATATTTTTTATTCTGCCATCAAGGTGATAAGTATTCCGGAGACCAGGGAAGAACTTAACACAGTCCTTTCTGAGGCAGGAGACGAGAATTCGGCAAGAGAGTATTTCGAGAACATATGTGAGGAATACATTCGTGAGATAAGCATGCTTGAAAGCTTCCGCGGCAATTCGCACATAGTATCGGTGGAAGATTTTAAAGTAACGGAATACCTTGACGAGATCGGATGGGACATATTTATACGTATGGAATATCTGACCTGTTTCACGGAATACACAGCCGGGAAAAGCTTTGAGACGGCGGATATATTATCTCTTGGGGCAGATATATGTAAGGCTCTCAGGTATCTGGACGCTCAAAAAACGGTGCACAGGGACATAAAGCCAGAGAACATATTTGTCTCCAGGTTTGGAGACTACAAACTTGGGGATTTCGGCACTGCCAGGAAGATGGAGCGGTCCCTCTCAGGCTTCTCAAAAAAAGGGACAGAAAGTTACATGGCGCCCGAAGTATATCGCGGTGAACCGTATGATGCAAGGGCGGATATCTATTCACTTGGCGTTGTGCTCTACAGGCTTGCAAACAAAAACAGGCTTCCGCTTGTCAGCCTTGAGAAGCAGCTGATAACATATCATGACAAGGAAGAAGCACTTGCAAAACGTATGGCCGGAGAGGCTCTTCCTTCTCCTGCCGAAGCGGATTCATCTCTTGCACAGGTGATCCTCAAAGCATGTGCTTATGATCCGGATGAAAGATATCAGAATGCATCAGAGATGCTTGAGGATCTCCTGAGATGCTCCGGCATCCAGAACAGCAAAAGCATTAATGGACCGGGAAAACCCGATAAGGAAACAGAAAAACAGAATCAGGAATCAAAAACCCCGGACCGGGAACCGGAGAGACCAGAACAGGAAGCAGATAGAACAGACCGGGAAGGGATCAGGTTCTTCATACCATGGGCAGCTGCAGTGATCGCAGTGGCCCTGATAGTGTGTGTTTTTGTCAGTATCTATATAAAGAAGACCCTGGTGAATACCGTCCGTGAGCAGACAGAACAGATGCTCATGTCGATCCAGGCGCGCAGTGATGTGCCGGAAGAAGAAAGCGGGCGTGATTTTGCCTCTTCGATAGAACTTATAAGCCAAAGGGCGACTATTATCGTAAACGAGCTTCCGGAATATACTGTAAAAGGTACCGAAGGAAAAGTTCTGGAGTATTATAATGATGAAGGCGAACTAAGAAAGGTGCTTGTATATCCGGAGGAATCGGCCGAAGGAGTATATGAGGAATATTACTACTGGAATGGCGACCTGTTCTTCGCCTACATCTGGGATCTGGCAGGAGAGGAAATGTATTACTATCGTGACGGTATACTTATAAGGTGGATAGATCTTGAAGGCAATGTTCATGAGAACGAGCAGGATAATGAGGAATACGTTGAACGCGGCGACAAGTACTGGTTCAATTCCATTCTGAGGAGAGGCGGATCATGAGTTATAATATAGAGTATGCATATACCTCAAATATAGGCAAGGTGCGAAAAAACCATGAAGATAATTACTGGTGTGCCGGTGATTTCATGCCTGTAGAAAACAACGGGAGCGGAGGGATCGAAACAGGTTCGGAAAGTTCAGAAAATATACCGGCTTTCGCCGTGTTTGACGGTATGGGAGGAGAAAGCTGCGGAGAAATAGCCGCAGGACTGGCTGCAGATGCCTTTGACAGGTACTATAAAAATCACAAAAAAGAATTCATAAAGCATCCGGACAAATATCTGATGGGTCTGGGCCAGGAGATGAATAACAGCGTGCTTGCCTATGCACATGATAACAGGATAGGTTCAATGGGAAGCACTTCCGCAGCCGTCATTTTCGGTAATGACTGGTACGCCTCCTCAAATCTGGGAGACAGCAGGATCTATGAGCTGAAATCAGGAAAACTCAGGCAGATTTCAACGGATCATGTATTTAACGGAGGCATTTACCGAAAGCCCCCGCTGGTTCAGTATCTGGGCCTTGAAGAGGAGGATGCGGCGCTCGAACCATCATTTACCAAAGATCCTTTAACAGATAATCTAAGGATACTGATCTGCTCCGATGGAGTAACGGATATGATAGATGATGCTTTGCTTGAGGAGCTCCTGTCGATGCCTGATAATGTGGAAGTGACCGCGGAAAAGATCCTGAAGACGGCACTTGAAAGGGGAGGAAGAGACAATACTACGCTGATCCTTCTCGAAGTCAGGCCGGCAGAAGATGAGAAAAAGAGACATTCGTGGCTGCAGAAATTTTTCGGAAGAGATCGTCGATGAAGAACAGGAATAAACTGAACGGCTGCTGAAGAGAGCAGATATTATTCGAAGGAGATCGTGGATGGAAAACAAAAACAGAATGCAGGACCTTGACTTTGAGCAGAATATAGCATTTGACTCTGTGCAGGATCATGAATTTACAAGAAAGGCGGCACAGCGGTTCCGTCAGGTAGTGAGCCTCGATACCTTTGAAGACGAGGACGCGGATGTGATCTTTAATTATCTGTATAAAGAGATGGAGCTGGTGTCCTTTGGAGATTATCTGAAACGATATATATACGAGAGGGCCGGCCTTCCGGAACAATTTCGTGAAGTTCCCCAGGATGTGTATCGCGAAATCATGATAGATTCATTCCGTGAAACCTGTACACCCAAGTCGATGACGCCTACTTCGGCCAGAATGTCAAGCCTGGTGAACAACTGGCTTACCCAGGCTTCCGTGAAGCGTGAGACGGTTTTTCTGCTTGGGTTCGGCCTCAGGATGACAACGGATGATGTATCGGATTTTCTCATCCGGGTACTGAAGGAGCAGGATTTCGATTTTCAGAGCCCGGCAGAGACCATATACTATTACTGCATAAAACATTCTCTGGGCTATGCAAAAGCAGAGGAATATCTGCAGCTGTATGAAACCCTGGAGCCGGGTTCCGGAGAGAAGAAACCTTCCTCAAAGGCGGTGTACGCAGGAAAGGCAGAATTTGACACCGAGGAAGGACTCATAGCATACCTTACACGGCTTAAAACAGGATATGTTGACCCGCTGTCGGAAAAAAGCCGGGCGTTTGTGGACTTTATGAAGCTGTACGACAGGGCAAGAGAAATAATCGCCGGTCTTTACCAGCAGGATGAAGAAGAGATTAAAAGCGGTCAGATATGGAAAGCCGAAAACATAACTCCCTCGGATATGGAAAAAGTGATCTGCAGCGGAATCCCGGTAAACAGTATGGGAAACCTAAAAAAGATCTCAGCCTCAATTCTGGCAAAGCACTTCAGCCAGAAAAGGTTTACAAGGCAGAGGATCACCAACATACTCAACCATAAATTCCCGGTTGAAAGGTTTGACCTCATTACACTTCAGTTCTTTATAATATCCCAGGAAATGGAAGATGAGGATCCGTTCACACGCTACCAGGAATTCCTGAACCGCATCCAGGCCATCCTGAAAGAATGCGGTATGGGAGAGATCTACATAGTAAACCCCTATGAGTGTTTTATTCTGATGTGCCTCCTGACCGACTGCCCGATGGCAGTCTTCTCAGAGATATGGGAAATGTCATATGTCACAGAATAAGGGGCTGAAAAAAAGGCTTTTTTTCAGAATATAGCCCAGTGCTTTATCTCTGAAGCGGGGGGATTTCTCCGAAAGGTGTGGGGGGAAAACACTCTCAGAGTTGCGAAGTCCGACGTCTCTCCGCTCCGCTCCGGTCGTTGCTAAACGGGTGCCACCGGCACCCAGCAACCCCCCACACCCCCCTTTCCCCGGGCACGCTCTTTTTTGGTAACCATAGAAACAAGGGGCTGTGAAAAAGCAAGACTTTTTTCACAGCCCCTTATTTCATGAATTAAAATAATTGTAGATTGCTGCGCTGTTGGATGCGATGACGCCCTGTGCGGTTCCGACTGCTGACAGGTTCTGGGCCATGAAAACTATAACAATATCCTTTTTGCCGGTGTCGTAAATGATGCCGGCATCGTTTTCGACATCTCCGAGTTCGCCGGTCTTATTGGCAACTTTAACACCGGCCGGCATCTGAGCAGGAATCTTGTTGCGGCATTCCTGGGCTTTCAGGTGATCGAACATTTCATTGCAGTGAGCCAGAGTGGAATCTGTCCTGGTTCCGTTTGAAACCTCATACACCTCACGGAGAAAATGTCCGCAGTCTTCAACAGAAGTGTAATTATCATCAAATTCATTTGATGCAAGGAGCATACGTCCCATGTGGGTATTAACATATCCATGCTCTGCGCAGAATGCGTTTACTGCTGCTCTGCCGGCTGCGGCGTCACCACCGCCAAGGTATGTGGTGAGGGTGTTTGCTGCTTCATTACTGCTGACGATGATCATTGAATGAAGGAGACTGTAAAGCGAATCAGCACCATATGTTGCTGCCAGAGCATCATATTTTTCATAAACCGCGCCCATGATGTAAAGCTTGATAAGGCTTGCTGACTGCATCTGTGCATTATTGAAAGAATCCTCGGTTTCTCCCTGAAGGTCACATACATAGCATGCCCAGTTTCCGTTTCCTGCCGGTATATTTCCCTGAATCTGAGCCATCAGTTCATCAAGAGATTCGTCTGAATTGTTTTCCCATTTAGGGCTGTTTCCACTGGAAGGCTTCAAGGTTCCCTCAGCCTGCTCAGCACCCTCAGCTCCCTCGGTGAGAGCCGGGTCAGGCTCAGGATGGTTGTTGTCTGCCGCAGCCGGAGCAGTTTCCTGAACAGCCGGAGCCGGTGCAGCACCTTCAGCCGATGCAGTAGCCTCGGCAGCCGGTTCTGCCACCGCGACAACATCGCCGCCATCAGCGCCCCATGGATCAGAAGCAAAAACATAGTCAGAATGAGCTGAAAAACCTGAAGACTGAATCAATAATGCCCCAACACCTACTGCAAGCATACTGTAAAACAGTTTTGCAGGTTTGGAATATTTTTTCATATAATAACCCCTTTCTATTATGTTGATAAAAAGTTTACTTTCCTATTATAATGTCCTTCTTTGGAAAATGCAACGGGGTATATAATACATAGGATAAACGCAGAAGGGTGAACGCTGGGGACGATTCTCCGTGTTATAATGACCTTCTTTGGAAATGCAACGGGGTATATAATACA